>DATBWP010000199.1:0-9619 GCA_036514735.1 Anaerolineales bacterium | reverse complement strand
CAGAAGGAAAAGAATTATTCTTGTGCTCCTTCCCCTCTAAGCTATACACCTTCAATTGCCTTATACTTCCCACATGCCTGAACTCATCCTGGTGGTGGACGACGAACCCAAGATAGTGCGCCTGGCTCGCGACTACCTGGTGAAGAATGGTTTTCGCGTCACCACGGCCGCCGATGGGCAGGCCGCGGTGGCCACCGCCCGCCGGGAAAAACCCGACCTGGTGATCCTCGACCTCATGCTGCCGCTCTTGGACGGGCGCGAAGTGTGCCGGATCCTGCGGCGCGAAAGCGACGTACCTATCATTATGCTCACCGCGCTGGCCGAGGAAATTGACCAGGTCACTGGCCTCGAAATTGGCGCCGATGACTACATCACCAAGCCCTTCTCGCCCCGCGCCGTGGTGGCGCGGGTGCGCGCCCTCCTGCGCCGCAGCCGCGGCGCGGTCACGGCGCCGAGCACCGTCCGTACCGGCGGCCTGGAGATCGATGCGAAGAAATACCGTGTGACCTATAACGGGGAGCCGATCAAGCTCACCCCTAATGAATTCAAACTGCTGCACTTGTTGGCCAGCCACCCGGGGCAGACGCTGAGCCGTTCCCAACTGCTCGATGCCCTGCACGGCACTGCCTCCAGTTTCGATCGCAGCGTTGATTCGCATATCAAGAACTTACGCAAAAAACTGCAGATCAGCTCCGGGCAAGGCATGATCGAGTCGGTATATGGCGTCGGTTACCGTTTCATTGAGAAAAGTTCGAAGAAGGGAACGAGCAAAGTCTAGCAATACGCCGCGCTCATTGGAAAACTATGGCCGATTCAAAACCCACGACTCCTCGCGCGAAGCAACAAGAAGAGTGGCGCCAAGGCGTTCGTTTTTTACCGGTCATTCTTTTTTTGTTCGGCGCCATCCTGCTGTTCATTGGCGGGATCGCCGCGGTGCTCTATTGGATCTTTTCGGAAAATACCGGGATCCGCAACCTGTGGTTCCTGATTTGTTGCGTGCCCTTCGTGGTGATCTTTGTCGCCATCCTCATCATTTACTCTCTCTACACGCGCTACGGCAAGCCGTTGGGCCAGATCTTCAGTGCCATTGATTCGGTGGCGGAAGGCGATCTCAGCGCGCGCGTACCGGAGGACTCTTCCCCTCAGTTTGGCGAGCTGATCAAGCGCTTCAATAAGATGGTCGGCGAACTGGAGCGCTCCGAACAGCAGCGCCGCGACCTCACCGCGGACATCGCCCATGAGCTGCGCACCCCATTGCACATCATTCAAGGCAACCTGGAAGGTATTCTGGACGGCGTTTACGAGGCGCGCCCTAAACACATTAATGACGCTTTGGAAGAAACCAAACTGCTTGGACGTCTCGTGGACGACCTGCAAACTTTGTCCCTGGCAGAAACGGGGCAACTCCCCTTGCACAAGACTCGCTTCGTAGTCGCTGACTTGATCTCTGATTTGGCGGCGAGCTTTACCTCCCAGGCAGCCTCCGCCGGAGTTGGCCTAAAAACGAACGTCACGGATGCGAAAGCGGAGATCACTGCCGATTACGTCAGGCTGAATCAAGTGCTGTCCAACTTAATGACCAATGCGCTTCGCTATACGCCAAAGGGTGGCTCAATCACGCTGGAAGCTGCAACAAGCGGCGGCCAACCGCCAGGTGTGCAAATCCGCGTCAAAGACACAGGCACGGGCATCTCGGCTGAAGACCTCCCCTTTATTTTCGACAGATTTTGGCGTGGAGAAAAATCACGCACCCGCGAGGGCCGCTCCAATAGCGGGCTGGGTCTGGCCATTTCCCGGCAGCTTATCTACGCCCATGGCGGCACGATCGAAGCCCGCAGTGTCATGGGGCAGGGCACCGAGTTCATCATCGAGCTTCCCGAACACGCTGTGTAAGCACGGCGATTAAGCTTCCTGCTGCAAGCGAGCCAGGGTTTGTCGCACAGCCTCAGTGTCAGGTGTCAGCAACTCCACGGTAATCCCGTCCTGGTCTTCCAGCGCAAGACCTGCGCGCTGGTCGCGCTGTACAACCCGCGAACCTTTCGTTTGCGCCTGCAAGCGCTCGAACACCGCCAGCCAACCGGCCTCATCCGGGATCAGGAAGGCATAGGAAGCCAGCCCAAGCTCGCCGGCCGTGCGGCGAGGCGCCTGGCGGCTGTTCCAGGTGTTTGCGCCTAAGTGGTGGTGATAGCCGCCTGCGGACATGAACAGCGCTGTCGGCAGTTCCATCGTGATGTCTAGGCCTAGCAGCTGGTGGTAAAAAGCGCGGGCCTTGGCCAGCTCCGATACCTGCAAGTGGATATGGCCGATATCGGTGCCCGCGTCGATGGCGCCTGCCTGCGCTGTAGCCGGGTCGGCTTCTTCCAGCAGCTTATGCAGGTCCAACGGCAGATTGCCCATTTGAACGCTGTCTTGCAGGCGCGGCCAATCCTGGCGCGGCCGGTCTCGATAGATCTCGATGCCGTTGCCTTCCGGGTCGGCTAAATAGATCGCTTCGCTAACCCCGTGGTCCGCAGCGCCTTGCAGCGGCCAGCGGGCGGACACCAGGCGCATCAACCCGTTGGCCAACGCCGGCCGCCCGGTATAGCAGAAGGCGGTGTGATACAGACCGGCAAAGCGAGAGCCTTGCGGCCGGGCATCGGTTCGCTCGATAAGGGTCAGCAGGGCGGGTACCTTACCTGTGGCCGACAGGCGGGCCTGCCCGCCCTCGTTTTCGAGCAAGCGGAATCCCATCAGGTCGCGATAAAAAGCGACCATGTTGGCTAGGCCTTTCACGTGCAGTTCAACGTGGGCCAGGCTGGTATCGGGGTGGATCTTAAAAGGGGGTTTTGGCGAGGTCATCGGCTTGACATATTGACGCATATCTATTAGTATTTATTACATAGATGCCCATCTATTTATAGCATCCAGGAAAGGAGCCCACATGCCTACTCAAGACCCAGAGCTGACTATCTGTTGTGATGGCGGCTGTTGCGGGGGCGGCGGCACCGGCTGCTGCTAACCTAAAGCTGGACCTTGCCAGAAGCAAGGTCCCGCTTTTTAGTTAGCCAATCGAGTTAAGTTTGATCAGGTTTTCTGCAGCCTTGCTCTCAGGGGCGAATGAGGCGATCAGCCGGCCGCAGCAAACGGCCACCCGGTCCTGATTGAGCAAGTAATAGGTGTTCTTGCCCTTATCTTTGGACTCCACCAGTCCGGCAGCCCGCAGCACAGCCAGGTGGTGCGAAACGGTTGGCTGGCTCACCTTCACCGTGTCCACAATCTGCGTCACCGAACGCCACTCGCAGCAACAGCATTCCATGATCTGCTGGCGGGTGGGGTCGGCCAACACCTTGGCGAAGGTGACCGAGTCGGGTGGGCGCGTTCTATTTTTCATATTGACCGCTTTCGATGTATAAGTGTACTCACCCCTCGCCCGGGTGTCAATCGTCATGCGACTATCAGATTTTCAGCATGATATAGTCGTCTCGATGAAAGTCCTTTCCCTCAGTGACCAGGTGGTGGAATTCATTTACAGCCCTTCGGTGACAGAACGCTTTGCCAGTGTAGATCTTGTTTTGGGCTGCGGTGACTTGCCTTATTATTATTTGGAGTATCTGGTGGATGTACTGGGTAAGCCGGTTTTTTTTGTGCGCGGCAACCATGCACCCCTGGTGGAATACTCCAAAGACGGCGATGCCCGCGTGGCGCCCTGGGGCGCGCTGGACTTGCACCGCCGCGTGGTCAATTTCCAGGGACTCTTGCTGGCCGGCTTTGAAGGCTCGCTACGTTACCGCAAAGGCCCGTTCATGTATACCCAGGCAGATATGTGGAGCCTGGTCTTCGGCATGCTGCCGCGCCTGCTGGCGAATTGGGTGAGATATGGTCGCGCCCTGGATGTGCTGGTCACCCACGCCCCGCCTTGGGGGGTGCAGGACGAACCCGACCTTGCCCACCGCGGGTTTAAAGCCTTTCGTTGGCTGCTTCGGGTCTTTCGGCCGCGCTATCATTTTCACGGACATATTCACGTTTACGCCAGGCAAACTCCCGTGCTCACCCGTTTTCATCACACCCTGGTCATCAATACCTATGGTTACCGTGAGACCGAGCTGCACATCCCTCATCTGGCCCGCTTGGCGAAAACACAGAGAGGAATGACCGGCTAAAGATGGATGACTTTTCTCGCTATTCCACCGCGGTGCAGGATTTTAGACGCGCCCGGCGTCGTGCAGATTTGCAGGATCTGCTGGCCCGCCTGGGTGGAGGGCAAAGCAGCCGCTTGCTCTCCTTTGAGCAGGTGCGCAAGCAGATCGGCAAAGGCAGCCTGCTGCCCCGCGGCATTAAAGAAATCCCGCTGGATGCCGTGGTCGGCAGCGTGGACCGTTACGAGGATTTTGACCGCCAGTTCTTGCCGCGCCAGGAAATCCAACTGGGGCGTTGGGCGCGTGTGCGCATGGCCTTCGAATATTCTGGGCTGCCGCCGATCAGCGTTTACCAGATCGGGGATGTCTATTTCGTCCTGGATGGACACCACCGCGTGTCTGTGGCCAAGCAATTGGGGGCGAAAAGTATCGAAGCCTATGTGACCGAGATCCCCAGCCGCGTGCCGGTGACTCCCGACCTGCAACCGTTTGACTTGATCCTGAAAGCCGAACAAGCCCGCTTTCTGGAAGAAACTCGCATGGATGAACTGCATCCGGAGCTGGACTTGCGCGTCACTTTGCCCGGCCGCTATGACGAATTACGCGACCATATCGCCGTGCATCGCTATTTCATGGGGCAAGAGCTGAAGCGCGAGATTCCTTACGAGGAAGCCGTGGAACATTGGATCGTTCAAGTCTACCTACCGGCGGTGAACTCCATCCGCAAGTTGGATCTGCTGCGCGATTTCCCCGACCGCACAGAAACGGATATCTACCTGTGGTTGATGAAACACCGCGCCGAACTCACCAAGCAACTGGGCTGGGAACTAGGCAGTGAAGAGGCGGCCGCTCACCTTTGGAACCGGCTTTACACAAAGCCGCGCCGGGCCTGGGAGCGCTTCCGCCGCTGGCTGGCGGGTGTCATCCCCCTCAAAGCCCTGCAAATGGCGCCCAAGCCTACCGAATGGCGCCTGGAACGCGGCGAGATCGGCGCCGGGCAAACCCTTTTCCCGCGCATCCTGGTGCCCATCAGCGGCGAGGACACGAGCTGGACCGCGGTGGAGCAAGCCATTTTGGTAGCCCACCATGAGCGTGCCGAATTGCGCGGCGTGCATGTGTTGACTAATGGCGAGACCAAGGACAGTTCCAGGGTGGGCAGCATTCGCAAAGAGTTCGCCAAACGCATGGACAAAGCCGGCTTGCCGGGTCGCTTGGTGCTTGAAAAAGGGAATATTCCCCGCCGGGTGGAATCGCGGGCCCACTGGAGCGACCTGGTAGTGCTGCATCTCAAGCACGCGCCTGGCACCCAACCGATGCAACGGTTGCTTTCGGGTCTGCGCGCCTTCTTGGCACGCAGCCCGCGCCCGGTGCTGGTAGTGGGTGACCAGGCCAGCCAACTGCAGCACGTTCTTCTGGCCTACGATGGCAGCCGCAAAGCCAACCAAGCGCTATACTTGGCGGCCTATTTGGCCGCCACATGGGGCACCAAGATCACCGTCTTCACTGCGCTGGAGAGAGGGTTAAAGCAAGGCCTGGTGCTGCAAAAGGCTAAGGGGTATCTGACCTCTCAAAAAGTGGAGGCCAGCTACCTGTCGCAGCGTGGCTCCGCCAGCCAACTCATCGTTGATACCGCTGCAAAGCAGGGCTGCGATTTTGTGCTCATCGGTGGCTATGGCCGCGGTGGCTTGATGGAAGTGATGCTGGGCAGCACCCTGGATGACGTGCTGCGTGAATACAAAAACCCAGTGTGGGTGTGTAGTTAATTCAGCTAGGAAAGCCATGTTTTCAGAGCGCAGCCGCGGCACCTCGTTCCTGTCCAAGTCCTTGATAATTAGCCCGATACTTTTAAAGGTTTCTTCGTCCCCTATAATCCCGCCATAAAAGGGGGTCTGGTGGTTTGAAAAAATGTTTAACTATTAACGAATCCCTGTGCCCGAGATGATGATAATTTAATACTTTCGTCCCTCCATCGACCGCTCTGCAAACTCATCTAGCCGCGCCACTTCGTCTGTGCGCAAATCCCAGCCAAGCGCGCCGGCGTTCTCCCTGGCTTGTTGGGCGTTCTTGGCGCCGGGGATCGGCAGGGCGCCTTTGGCGATGCACCAGTTGATCGCCACCTGGGCTGGCGTCTTGCCGCCATGGGCCGCGCCGACCCGGCGTAGCTCGTTCACCAACGGTTGCGCTCGACGGACTTCGTCTGCGCTCATCCCGCGGCGGGGCGGCAGCGGAGTTGTCGGCGTGTATTTGCCGGTGAGCAAACCCTGGGCGATCGGGCTATAGGCGATCAAGGTGATGCCCAGTTCCTTGCATAGGGTCAGTAGCCCGCTTCGTTCCGGGCGACGGTCCAGCAAGCTGTAGCGCACCTGGTTGCTGGCCAAATGCAGGCCGCGGCTCTGCATGGTTTCGAAAGCCCGTTCGGTTTGCCGCGGGGAGTAGTTGGAAACGCCGACTTGCCTGATTAGCCCGGCTTCAACCGCATCGGCCATGGTATGCATCCAGGTTTCGATCTTTATCGGCGGGAACGGCCAATGCACTTGATACAGATGGATCTGCGGCACGCCTAACCGCTTAAGGCTGCCGCGCAACGCACCAAGGAGTTGGCGCCGGCTGAGCCGCCAGGGTAGTGGAAAGAATTTACTGGCGATCACTACCTCTGTGCCGGACTCGGCCACAAATTCACCCAGCAGCCTTTCGGAGGCGCCGAGGCCATAGACCTCGGCGGTGTCGAAGAAAGTAACACCCTTCGCCAGGCTGGCCTGGAAGGCGGCGCGCAGATCTTGTTTATTGTAGGTGCGGCCGTAATCCCAATAGAGCCGGTCGCCCCAGGCCCAGCAGCCGACGCCGACCGCCGCCACCTTGGGACCGTTGAGACCAAGCTGCATCAGTTGCATATCGTATTTTTATCAGCTGCTCAGGGCATTGTCTATCAACAAAACGGCGATAACCAGCATTAACAGCAAACTGCCGGTTTGCAGAACCCGGTGGGCGCGCGTGCTGAGCTGGCCTACGCGGCTGACCACATACGCGATCAGCAGCAGGCCGCCAAGGCTGCAGGCATAGAAAGCCAGCAGGAAAACAAGGGCATGCAGCCAGGATTCTTCGAGGGCTTGCAACAACACAGGGCCCAGCACCAATCCCCAAAACAGATATGAGCCGGGGCTGAGGAAGATCATCAACGCGCCTTGGGCTAACCCGCGCCACGGGGATTGGGTTGGCAGCTCACGCGTTTGTTGTGTGGCAGAATTCCGGCGAATTTCTTTCCATAATCCCCAGGCGAGGAAAATGAGCAAGGCTGCCCCGCCGAACTTGACGAAACGCAGGAAGTCATCCGGGACCTGGCTGATGGCAAAAACCAGCGCGAAGGCGATGAATGGATCCGCCAGCAGCGGGCCGAATACGACCGGCGCAGCCCGCCGCCAGCCGCCTAGCAAGGTCTGCGCCAGTATCAGCGACTGATAAGGCCCCGGGCTGAGAGCGGCGCTCAACCCAATGCCGGCGCCTTGCAGGAGGAACGCGAGCATAAAATTACGGCAACTCGATGGTCACCGCCAGCGGCAGGTGGTCCGAGGCTGTGGTGCTGGGAATGATGAAATCGCCATAGCCCAGATCGGGGGTCACGAAGATGTAATCGATCTGGTGGTCCGGGTCAGCGGAGTAATAGGTGTAAGTGGGTTGCTGGCCGACCTCGCGGGATACGTCTATCAATCCGGCGTCGAGCAGCAACTGGATGGCCTGGGAATCGGGCAGAGCGTTGAAATCGCCCATGATGATCGTGGTAGGGGCATGGTTCCAGGTGCTGAGGATCGCCGAGGCTTGGATATTGCGAATCTGATCCTGATCGTCCTTCTCGCTGAAGTGTGTGTTGATGACCGTTAGGATAGTCCCATCGACATCTATTTGAGCTAACGTAAATCCGCGCAGCAATTGGATATCTTCAGGAGGCAAGTCATACCGTTCGACACTCACTATCGGAAAGCGGCTGAGAATGGCCATGCCCCATTGGGCGTCGGCTGTGGCGTCCCAGATGTAGGGCAGCTCCAGCCGTTGGGACAGCCAGGTGAGCATGTCCATACCGCCCCAGATCAGCCAGCCCCGCGATATTTCCTGCAGGCCCACGATGTCCGCGCCGCTGTCTTCGATGATTTGCGCCAAAGCCTCCGGGTCCACCGCGCCGCTGGTGTTCACGGCGTCGTGCAGGTTGTAATCCATCACTCGAACCGTAGCAGCCCCGGCTTGTGCCGGTACTGCAACCAGGGGCTTCCAAGCTAACAGCAGCGCAAGCGGGACGAGCAGGAGCGCGGCGGCGGTCAGCGCCGGGGTGAATATGCGGTTTGGTTTGCTTTGTGTGTCTGCTCTGTCAGCAGACGCCAACGCCACCAACACAACGGTTATTGCCAAGGCGGTTAACGGCAAGGCGCTGGAGCGGAAGCCGAATTGGAAATCATATGAAGAATAAAACAAAAAGAACAACAAGACAAAGAGGATCTGGCTAATGCCATTCATAACCGTGCTGCGCAGCAGTCCTTGTTTGCCTTTTTCTCCGGTAGCCGCCAGGAACATGAACATTCCTAAAATGCTGCATAACACTTGCCCCATAAGCAACCAAAACGCCACCAATGGCGTCGCCGAATTTAGTAATAGCAAAAGAACCAGAACCACAACACCCATCAGCACAACATTGACCCATGCACGTGGAATCCAAGCAGGCTGGGCCGCCAGGAAGAGAGCCAGCGCGTTGCCAAGAATTAAGACTGCTCCTATACCCGGCGTCTCCCAGCCGCTGAGCGCGGAATACAAACCGATATTTTGAAACACCTGTAATTGGAGGAAGAGCCAGGGACCGATAGCCAGCAAAGCCAAATTGCTCCGCCAGGTACCATCGGACGCGAATGGGCTGCTGGGCGCCTGGGAGCGCAGCGCCCAATGCAAAACCAGCGCCAGAAGGCCAACCAGCAACAGCGGCAGCAAGCCGGGTTGCCAGGATAAATCCAGAGTTAGCCCGGCAACTTGGATGGCGCTGTCCAAGCTGACCCCCAAGAGGAAGGCTAAACCTAAATGGGTGGCAGCCTGGCCGCCTTGAGAGCGGGCCATGCCTACGGCCAAGGGGATGTACATGAGGAATAAGGCAGTAGCGGCAATGGAGAAGGCAAGATCCAACGATGGAACTCGCGATAACTGTTCGGCGACGCGCAGCAGGGCTAACCCGCCTGCAAGAAGCCAAAGCGTGTTGCGCATGCCGAACAACCGATTGATGATGCCAGCCAGGAAACTGAGGGCAAATACCCCAATGGCCACTGGCGCCAGGCTCAGCGAAGCCAGACCGACCGAATCGCGCAAATAACCGACGAAACCAACGAAGAGCACGCGCAATTCTTGAAGCCCGAAAACGACGACAAGCAACGTCAAAAGCCAGGCAGCCCCATGCTGGCGCCAATCGTTACCAAAAGTGGCGAACATAGTTAATTCCTTTCGAAAGCCAGGATCAGTGCTTGTTGCGTCGTTCA
>DATBWP010000198.1:0-3923 GCA_036514735.1 Anaerolineales bacterium | reverse complement strand
TCCAACCAGGCAATGTAGGCTTCGTATTTAGCGTGTATGGAGGAGAGCTGCGCGGTAGGCGCCTGCAGCCCCTGGATGGCGACATTAAGGCGTTCCTCCATACTGGACAGGCTGGTGTAGTAAGCGTGCATACCGTGGTCTGGTTGCATTTCAGTGGCATAGAAGACCTGCGAGACGACCATGTCGCGCGGGTCCCGATAGATGAAGAAAGCCGCAGTGCCAGAGCGAGTCAATTGCGCGAGGTACGGCTGGCGGGCATGCAGGTAGCAATAGGTGATATCACCGGGCTTAAGGCGGTCAAGGTTAACCACTATGCTGGCTTCAGACAGATTGCGATTGCTGGCCGAGCGGTTGAGCGGCGGCATGCCGGGATCCACAAAGGGGCCAAGGCGGGTGAGCCCAAGCAAGATCTGGATGAGCAAGTGCGAGCCGGATTTGGGAATGGCGTTACCGATGACTACCGGCATGCGCTCCAACGTCGCGGCGCCCCAACGGCGGGCGGCTTGTGCCCGGCGCAGCCGCCAGCGCACCAGCTTGAAGGGTTGCTTGACTTCAGCGATTAGGGACATGGTTAAGCGAGATGGGGATCGGTTGGCTGCGGAGTATGGCTAAGAAAGACCAGGTCATTCTCCAGCAATTTTTCTACAAGCGCCCATATCTCTTGGAAAGTTAGACCGAGTTCCTTGGCAAAATCGGCGGGACGGCGGGTGCCATCACAGCGGTCCATGATCTCGAAGCGGCGTTTATGGGCGGCGGCATCGGCTTTATAGTCCACCCACAGACCGTATCCCGAAGCGAAGACCTCACCTTTAAAGCGATTGACGATGTAGCGATTGTGGTCGAAGGCGGACAGGAGTTCAAGCACCAGCTTTACAGAAGATTCCAGGCGATCGGCGGAGACGATGGCAGGCGTATCCAGGCTGGAATGGTATTCGGGATAAGGATAAAAACGCGATTCGGGCAAGTAGGGATTGACCACGCGGGAAAGCGAGAGCATGGGCACGCGCACCCCGGGGGCATTGAATTGGCGTTCGTCGTTATCGATGATGGTGCGGTAAGCACCCACATAAGCATCCGGTTCGGCGCCGCGCAGGGCAGCGACCAAGCAGGTGTCAGCCGCGCTGTCAACCTGAAAGGAAGTCTGCAGAGCGTGGGGAGCGTCATTGCCCAGCATCTCCAAGAACAAACCACCGAGCATCTTTGGGATCAGGTAGTCATGCTGGCTGAGGTAAGCGATGGAACCCAGCGTCTCGGGTAAAAAGAGGAAGCGATAGGTGTAATGCGGCTTGGGTCCGGACAGCAGGCGCCGGGCTGCTTCCAAGCCAACCACGACACCCGACAGGTCATCGTTGACCATGGCCGGGTGGTCAAGGTGGGTGGCAACCATAAAGCATTCGTCGCGCTCACCGGGGACGACGACTTCTCCGACCTTAAGGGTGCCTGGGGTAAATTCCGTATGGATGACGACGCGGTAGCGTTTGTCTTTGAGCGCATCGCGCAAGGTCTGTGAGGCGCATAGACCCCAATCGCGTTGGTAAACCTTGAACACGTAGGGGATGGCATCGGGGCGATGGGGATGCACATGCAAATGCTGCAACAATTCTTCGCGGCTCACTTCCCCTTCGAAAGGCAGCGAATAGGAGACGACATGCAGGGGGTGATTAGCCACGTCAATCAAACGCGTTCCGTCCAAAGCTTCCAGATAAGCTTCATGGCAAGTCCAGGCTTCGGGGATAGTCCAGGTCCACACTTTGGCGCCTGAGGGGGCCTCGTGGATGGTCATGGGGAGCTCGGCGGCCAGGCGAGCCAGGGCGCGGTCGTAACCCTCCGAGACAAGGTCGCGCTTGAGGAACCAGAGCTCCTCGATCAACTCCAGCATAGTGGCCATCTCAGCGCCCCGCCTGCTGAGGCCGGTTGGCCACCAGCGCCCAGGGATCAGCGGCCAGGATGGCATCCGTGGCGAGCACAAAGGCTGAAAGGGTGCAACAGGCGACATCGCCAAAGTTCAGATGCGTGGCGTGCCAGTGGCCGCCGGCTTCCAGAGCGCGTTGAATAGGGGTTAGCCGGAGCTGTGGGTCCAGATCCAAGTCACGCGCAAACATGCGGTAGGTCTTCGAATCCCACGAATCGCCCACCTTGATACGCCCGGTGAAATCTTTCCAATAGCGGTAGGGCACCTGGGCGCGCTGCTCGCTGTAGTGGGCGATGGAGGCAGCTTGAATATCAGCGCCCAGCAAGAGCAGTTTAAATCCCAATTGCAGCATGTGGTCGAAAGCCGAACCGTCATCGAAAGCAGAGGGGGTATCACGCTGGGCCAAGTCCACAGCGTGTTTACCCACTATGGCCAGTGACTGCATGGGATGCAGAGTGCGCTGCGCTTTGGGAAGCTGGCGAACGAATTCCGAGAAGGCGCCCATGCTCTGGGAGGGTGTGGTCTGCGGGTCATAGTCCGCGCCGCGGCTGAAGGCAAAGGGGAAAGTTGGCACGACCAGCGTGCCTTCGGGACCAATCAGCTCGAGGATGGCATCGCAGACCATTTGCAGACCGCCTGCTGGGCTCCCGAGCAATTGCAAGGCTGAGTGCACCAGCAGCCCATCGCCGGGTTGCACGCCAACGCTGCGAAGCGCGTGATCCAAATCGGAACGGGTCAGGTCAGGCAGCGGCATGGCTAAACCTTCAACATCTTGCGCACCAAGGTGAGGTCCTGAAAGAAACCTTGTTTGACCCAGAAGTCCAACCCGGCCGCATTGCCGGCCTGGATTTGCACTTCCACTGAATGTAGGCCAAGCTCCTCGAACTTACGCAGGGCAGTTTCCACCAAAGCCGTTCCAGCGCCGGAGCCGCGCAGACTATCATCAACATAGAGATCGCTAATTTCTCCCACTTGAACGGCTCCCAGGAACGGCGGGCTTTGTTTTACGCGTGCCAATAAAAACGCATCGGCCTGACCCGGAGGACCGACAACCCATAAAAAACTAAAGCGGCCCAAGGTGCGTTGGAAAGAAGCCAGCCATCTTTCAGAAGCATCGGCATGCAAAGTGAAAGCCAATCCCAAGGTGCGGTGGAACTCCTGCAGCTTGTTCCAAGCCGCGGCGACTGCAACAAAATCCCCGGTTGCAGCCTGGCGTACCTGGAGCTCAGCCATGCCGGGCCTCGCGGAGCGGAGCAGGCCAGGCAGCCGGGTCCAGACCGAACTGACACAGAAAGGCATAGGCCAGTCGCTCCAAGCCGAAGGCCACACAACCGGTGTGGGCCGGCTTGCCGTCAGGCAAAGAGATGTTCAGGTGGCGGCCAAAGAAATCCTGGTGATAGTTATAGGAGCCGACCGCCAAGGTGTCATCCTTGAAAGGCAGGCGGGCGCGAATTTCATATTTAAGCTGGAAGGCGTTTTGGAAAGCAGCCTGCTTGCGAAATTCCCCGACAAAAAAGGGGTCATTGGCGCTCTCCACTTTATAAGCCAACCCGATGCGCTCCAGGAAGGTGGCCACGTGTTGGCGGGCGCGCTCGCGGTTTTGCAGCACGAAATCCGCGGAGCCCACAAAGATGATCTCGCGCATGGTGAAATCCCACATGCGCTCCAACGTGTTCAGGTTGCTGGATTCGTAACGGAAACAATGGCCGACGGCGGTAGCAGCTAACTTGCCGCCCGGCAGCGGCTTATCGGCCAGGGCGAAGTAGAGGTGGTAGCAAACCGCCGGGGAAAGCAGCGCCTGGATCTTGGAAAAGGAAGCCGGGGGAGCATTTAGTCCCTCGGTCTCATAGCTGGCATGCTCGGCAAAGTCATTGATCATATGCAAGTCTTCGCGCAGGTGAGTGGCGAACGTTAAGGAATGGGGGAAGGCGCGAAAGTAGTTCACCCGCCCCAGTTTCTCGGCCGAAATCAGCGTCGGAAAACGCTGTGGCTGTGCCTCAAATTCGGCTGC
>DATBWP010000197.1:0-2680 GCA_036514735.1 Anaerolineales bacterium | reverse complement strand
GAGGAAATAAAGACCCAAGAGGATGATCAGGCTAGGCCAGATGAAATTCCAAGATTCGGCGCGGCGAAAACCCACTAGCAAGCCAAAAATTACCAGGGGCACGGCCGGGTATATGGCCCAACTAAGCCGCTCTCCATCCACACGCAGTTGGGTGAGGACCAGGAAGGTAAGACCGATGCCGATAAAGAGCAAGCCACCAGTTTCGAAAGGCAGCTGAGCTCCCAGGTTGTCCACCACCGAAATCACCGCAAGGGTGAACATGACCCCGGCCGGGATGACAGCCCACCAATTGCCCGGCGTGCGCCGGTATGCAACCAGGAACCCGATCCCGACAGCGCCTAGGAAGAAGGCGCCGCCAAGGGACTCGCCAAGCGGCGGGAAGAAAAGGTCCAGTATGTGATTGACGGCTATGCCTGCCAGGATCAACGCCACCAAGCCGAACCACCATTGGGCGCGGTCCCTTTGGAAAATATCAAAGAAAAATAACGCGCCTAAGCCCCACAAGCCGGCAAAGACGGCGTCGCTCCATTCACCCTGCAAGTAGTTGTATTGCTGCAAAACTAGCAACACACCGCCCAGGATCAGTAGGAGCCCAAACAAGGTGCGATAATCGCGCTTCATACCTGCTCCTTCTATCGAATCTTAATTGAACTCACGCCGATTTCCAGACGCAAATCGAGGGTGTTGGCGGCCTTCTCATAATTGGCCGATTGGTAGCCTTTGCCCACGCGTGGAAAACGATCTTCGTCGACTGATATGGAGCCCAAACCGGAATCAACGCGGATCTTCGCAGCTACCCCTTTGGGGATAGTGATATCAAATGAAGCGGCTCCACCCGAGATGTCTGCTTTGGTGTGGCCGGCTTTCTTGGGCATGATGATCGTGGTCGAACTGGCGCCGGTATCGATGTCCAGGTCCACCACTTGCAGCTCGCTCAGGTCTAATTTGTTTTCTGAAGCTCCGCTTTCAACTTTCAGCTTGATGGGGATGTTCGGGTTAAGGCTGAAGTCCCAAGACCGCCGACCCCGATTCCAATTCCAGGGGAACACCATCAGGAAGGTTTCTTCGACGGCTGTGTGCAGTTTGACTTTAGCCTTTGACCCTTCCTGACGGCTGCTTAACTGCATAGCATTAAACTCGCCAGCCAACAATTGGCCCTTGGCAGCCGCGCCGGATATTCTCAGGCTGCCGGCGCCATACTCCAAGTGGATCGAGGCTTCTTTAGCTTTGTCCAAAGGGAGGGTAACTTGCTTTGTTTCTATTTCGCCGGGCTGCGAGACGCGCCCAAGCAAAATGTATAGACCTAAGGCGATGATGAAAAGCGGCCATAGCAAATTGAGATTGAAGGCGAGGTAACCCAGGTTGCTAGCTAGAAAAAGGCTGCCAGCCACCAATAAAACTACTCCCCAAAAAATGTTGTCTCTTGACATGGTTCCTCCGATGAATCGACCGCAACTGAGATTTTGATTATAAATTGTTCGCTTTCCCTCTACTTAGGGTCAAATGCCCTTAGCAAATTTTTTTACACCCTGGCACAGGCATAAAAGGTCGGCACGAATAAAACCCGTTCTCCAGCCTGCCGCGCTTGCCGGTCCTCTTGGGCCAAACGGTACAATTCGTCAGCGGGGATTTGGTTGCGCACATCGGCGCGCAGGATTTCCCATTCGAGCGAACCGTCGTCATCCTTTTTGGCATTCCCTTTCTGCTGGTGCAGTTGGCCACTTTCTATCCCGGTGAACCCACTCGACTGAAAGAGAGAGACCAGTTTCCTTCCCAGTTCCGGATCGGCACCCTGGGCGCGCAGGGCTTCGGTTTGTAATTTACCAAGCTGGGCTAATGAGGCAGGTTCGTCAATGCGCCCGCTGTAATCCGGCTCAGCAAAAGCCAGCACTGCTCCACCCGGGCGGGAAACGCGGCGCGCTTCAGCCAAGGCGCGCCGCGGCTCCCGCAGCCAGAGCAAAACGAAATGAAAATAAACGATATCGAAAACGCCGTTGCGGTAGGGCAGTTGGTGAGCGTCCCCTGAGGCCAAGCAGGCGCGGGGCGCTTGGCTCCGGGCCAAATATAGCGCAGCAAGGTCCAGATCTAAGCCGATCAGGCTAACTGAAGCATCGTTGATGGTATTCAAGACTGCGCCAGTGCCGCAGCCTACGTCCAGCACGCGCTGGGCTTTGGACAGCCCGGCGCGCTTCAACAGGTGCCGGCGTAGGGGCTCGGTCCAACCAGCCTGCTGAACATAACGGCGGTGAGCGAGATCGAGGGGTAGAGGCACCTTGGCATTATACGTTCTGCTCAAGGCGAGGTTGGACGGGGTGCCCGAGACGATATATACTGTTCTCCATGAGACTAGATCTTCGCCAGAGCCTCACCACGAAACTTTGGCAGGAGGTGAGAGCAGAAACAGCCGGATTCCTGGCTTCTTTCCAAATTCCCGAAGTTCCACAGCGCGGCCTGCATTTTTATGATATTGACTTGCCCAACGGCCGCAGCCTGCGCATCCATTTGCGCGTAGAGCCCAGCGGCAATGGCGTGCTCTTTGTAGATGTGACCGATGTGGTGCATCTGAACCAGACCGCAGTGCTGATGGCCAAGATGGCGTTGGATGGCGTTGCGCTGAATGGGGCGCGTGCGCGTCTGGCGGCCCGGCATTCGGGTGCCGCCGTCGATCAGATCGAACGCG
>DATBWP010000196.1:0-4354 GCA_036514735.1 Anaerolineales bacterium | reverse complement strand
GCCACGATGTGGTCGGCGCCCTGGACGGCGCGGTGATGGGTCCCACTTTCCGCGCCGGCGCTTTGCGCGATGCGGCCCTGCACCGGCTGCGGCAACTGGGCGAGCAGCACGGCGAATCGGTGGCTTTTGAAATCCTTGGCCCACCGCGCATGTCAAAGTTGCTCTACGAAGCCTTTTTGTTGAAAACGGTTTACACCACCCTTAGCGCGGCTTCGAAGGATGCGCCTGAGGAGATGTCTACTAAATTGGCGGCCTTGATCAGTAAAGAAAGCTGGTTGCGCCAACAGATCATCTCGATTGGCGTGCCCATTTTGTTGCCAGATGGCAAGCGCATGCTGCGCGGGCCGCTGATCAAATCCGAGGACGCCCAACATGGTTGGGTGGACCTGACCCCTGCAAACATGGCCGCCTGGAAGAAACGACTCAAAGGCATCCGCGCTATGCTGAAGAAGGAGACCTCGGGAGAAAGTTCATCGCGCTTCGATCGCGGCTACCCCTCCTTGCGTACCTGGGCGGCAGAGGATAAATTTGAGATCGGCGAGATGGTGGCCTGGGTGTCGATCAATGAGGACGAAGGCCGGCGCGGCAAGGATTAACCGATTAACATAACGGCAGACGGCTGGCTGCGTTAGCGCCCCGCAAGCGGAGGGTCGATGTATAAACGTATTTTGGTTCCCCTGGATGGTTCGGAAAGGGCCGAACAAATTCTGCCGCACGCTGAAGGCCTGGCCTCTAGCGGAGAAAGCACGCTGATTCTGTTGTATGTGATCGAACCGGTGGGCCCCAGTTTTTCCCCCGGCATGAGCATGATGGTGGCACCACCTCCTCAGGAGCTTGAAATTTATTGGAAGAACTTGCAGGCTGCAGAGAAGGATGCCAGGGACTATCTGCAGAAAAAATCTGCCGCCTTGTCCAAGAAGAACATCAAAACCGAAACCGTGATCCTGCGCGGCGAGCCGGTGAATGCGATCGTTAACACCGCACAGGAGAAAGACGTCGACCTGATCGCTATGACTAGCCACGGCCGTTCCGGCCTGGAGCGCGCCTTCTTCGGCAGCGTGACCAGCGGCGTGCTGCACAAAGTGGATCGACCGTTGCTGCTGATCAGAGCTAAGAAGTAGGGATTTGAGAGCGGAGATTAGAGATTGGAGATTAATTCAGATCCACTTATCTTGTTCGGCGGTTAGTTCTCCACCGGCGTCGCCGGTGTTGAGCGTGCCGCGTGGTTCGATGAGCAGGATGCTGCATTCCTCCCTGGCATAAGGTTTATGTTCCACACCTTTAGGCACCACGATCAGTTCTCCCGGTTTTAATTCAACGCGGCCATCGCGAAATTCGATCACCAGGTTGCCGTCCAAGATGATGAAGGCCTCATCCGTTTCGGGATGGCTGTGCCATACGAAGTCTCCCACGATCTTGGCCAGCTTGAACTGATAATGGTTCAGCTCGGCGATTAGGCGCGGCGACCAGTGTTCGGAGAACTTACTTAATTTGTCGGTGAAATTGATCGGCTTGGGGGGCATGAGCAAATCAGAATCGGTTAATCAAGAATTGGTAAATCGAATCAACGGCCTTTGCGTTTGAATTTTTTCTGTACCGCAGTCTGTGTGGGTGCCTCAGGTTCGGCCTCAACTGCAGGAGCGACTGCTGGCGCAGTTTGCTCAGCTTCGGGCGAAGGTTCTTCTGCTTCCTCCGGCGGCTGGATGCCCAACTCGATCTTCTCTTCCATTTGGATCTGGCCGCGCAGGAAGGCGCCGTCCTCGGTGGCCATCGAGGCGGTAACCACGTTGCCCCATACCCGCCCGCTGGCGCGGATCTCCACGCGCTCGGCCAAAATGTCGCCGCGCATCGCGCCGGCCACGATCACGTGGCGCGCCTTGAGCTGCGGGCAAGTGACCCGGCCGGTCGGCCCGATCACCAGCAGACCGCTCAGCTCGATGTCGCCATCAAAAGCGCCCTCGATGCGCACGCCGCCCTCGCCGCTCAGTTTGCCGCGCAGGCTAACGCCGTCAGCCACCACCGAAGTGATGCGCGGCAGTTGCGGGGTGGCATTGTTTTGCGGGAGAGTCGATTTGCGCCGGAACATCAAGCCGCAGGTTCCTCGGGTTTGGGCTCGGCTTCATTTTCCGCAATGCCGATGATATTGAAGCCGGAGTCGACGTAAAGCACATCGCCGGTGATACGCGCCGAAAGGTCGGAAGCCAGGAACAGGGCGGCGTTGCCCACGTCTTCAATGGTCACGTTTTCACGCAAAGGGGCGACTTCGGCAAAGCGGCCATACAACCCCTTGAAACCGGTGACACCCGCGGCGGCCAGCGTGCGGATGGGGCCGGCGGAAATGGCATTGACGCGGATCTTTTGCGGGCCGAAATCGCGAGCCAGGTAACGTACCGAGGCTTCCAGGGCGGCCTTGGCCACCCCCATTACGTTATAGCTGGGCACCGCTTTCTGTGAGCCGTAGTAAGTCATGGTCATCAGCGAGCCGCCCGGGCGCAGGATAGGCTGAAAGGCCTGGGCCAGCGCGGTGAAGGAGTAGACCGAAATGTCCATCGCCAGTTGGAAGCCGGCGCGGGTCGTGCTGTAGTAGGGACCGCCCAGTTCTGCGCGGTTGGCGAAGGCGATGGCGTGCACCAAAATGTCGATGCCGCCAAAGGCAGATTTGGCTTTTTGCGCCACAGAAGCGATATCCGCATCCTTGGTTACGTCGCATTCCTCTACGAAAGTGCTGCCGATCGATTCGGCCAGGGGGAACACGCGCTTCTTGAGGATCTCGCCGGCGTAGCTCAATCCGACCCGGGCGCCATGCTCTTGGAGCGCTTTGGCGCAGCCCCAGGCAATCGAACGGTCATTGGCTACGCCAAAAACCAGGGCGTTCTTTCCTTCCAGCAGCTTGGTCATCTGATCTCTCCTCTTGTTGCGTTGCTCCGCACCGTGGAGTTGCTACCCGGCTTGGCGGGCAAGGATTCTCCGGTTGATGTTGAGTACACAAAGCGCCAGGGCTTGCTTTTCCAGGGCTCGGGGACGGTATAGAGGCCGATGCGTGGTCCGCTTTTGACCAAACGGTTCAGTACGGGCGGCCCAGCCTCGATGAATATTATAGCTGTGCGCGCCGTCAGGTCCGCCCCGTTGTGGCGCCCGGCGATGCCCAGCGCCCGGGTAAGTTTGCCGGGCCCGTCGGCCCAGCGCTTTTCCGGTTGGCCGGCGCGCCGCCTGGCAATTACGTCCAAGCCCTCCAGGGGTTGGATGGCGCGGATCAGCACGGCGTGCGGCTGGCCTTCGGCCTGGGTGATGCAATTGAACAGCCAGTGGTTGCCATAAGTGAAATACACGTAGGCGTGCCCGGCCGGCCCGTACATGACCGCGGTGCGGCGGGTGCGCCCGGCTTTGGCGTGGCAGCCCAGGTCTTCCTCGCCGCAATAGGCCTCCGTTTCCACGATCATCCCGGAGAGGCGGCGAGTTTTTCGATTTATTTCCTGCCGGTGGACGAGAATGCAGCCCAGCAAGAGGCGCGCCACCAGCAAGGTGGGTTGCTCAAAAAATTCGCGCGGTAGGGGCTGGGCGCGGGGCATGCCTAGGAGATGGATTGAAGTTGAAGAACCTCGGGGAGCTCGGATAAGGTACGGATCACTACGCAATCCAGGTCGCCATTATATAGGCCGCTCCAATTGAGCAGGACGCTCTCCAACCCAGCGTTGCGGGCGCCGAGCACATCGGAGAAATAATTATCACCCACATAAAGCACTTCCCTGGCCGGCTGGCGGATGAAATTAAGCACGTTCTCAAAAATCTCTTTGCCCGGTTTATATGCTCCCAATTGCCCACCCGTCAAATAAAAATCGAAATGCAGGTCCAAGCCAAGTTCGTGCATGTCGGCATAAATAACCCGGCTGCGGTTGGTGATCACTCCCAGCGCGTAGCCTGCGCTGCGCAGCGCCTCTAATGTGTCCAGGGTGTCCGGGTGCAAGCGATTGACCGGCTTGTAGTTATCGCGCATGTGGGCATGCGCAGCCGCGGCCAGCGGTTCTGCTTCCTGGTCGCTGAGCCCCAGGGCGCGCAGGCGTCGGTGGCTGTAGTTCAACCAAAAAGCATCGCTGCTTTCAATGTGCTGCTCAAAATCACCCAGCAGTTCTTCTGAGGTGGCCCAATAGCGGTGCTCCCAGAGCTGGGCCGCGCGGCGGGTTTCTGCAGCCAGCGGCCCAGTCGCCGCTTCCACGTAATCGCAAAAGAAGCGGGATGCATGCGGGTCGCTGGTGCGCAGCGTATCGTCCCAATCAAAGACGACCGTGCGAATGTGTTCAAGAGAACCGTTGCCTGACACGCTTCAACCCCCGATATAGGACATTTCCACTTTGGG
>DATBWP010000195.1:0-3466 GCA_036514735.1 Anaerolineales bacterium | reverse complement strand
CCCCCAAGGTGGCGCGTGCCTGAACTGACAGAGCAACAAGCTCTGACATTGGCCACACAAGGGGACAAGCAGGCGTTTGGTTTTCTTTACGACAAATACGCCGGCCGCATTTATAACTATATCTATTACCGAACCGGCAGCAACCAGGACGCGGAAGATCTGACCTCGCGCGTGTTCTTCCGTGCCATGCGGCACATTTCCAATTACACGGATCGCGGGGTTCCGTTTTCCGCCTGGCTCTACCGCATCGCGCACAACCTGGTAGCCAACTGGCATCGAGACAGCAGCCGGCGCCAGGAGGTGGAGCTGGAAGACGGCTATCGCGCCAGCGACAGCGACGAGCACCCGGAAACGGCGCTGGAAGAGAGTGAAGAGCAGAACGCGTTGCTCGTCTTGATCCGCAAGTTGCCGGAGGAGCGCCAGCAGCTTTTGATCTTGAAGTTCGTGGAACATATGTCGAACGCAGACATTGGGCAGATCATGGACCGCACGGAGGGTGCCATCAAAAGCCTGTACCATCGCACCCTGCTGTCTCTGCGTGAAAAGATCAGCAAAAGCAGTTCGGCGCAAGCCAGCCTGGATGTCTTGGGTGAACCGCCTGAAGGCGAAGCATGAAGATTATTTGGCCTTGGAATCGAAAGCAGATCGAACGTGAGCTGGGCTCAGTGGAAGACTTGCTTGCCACGGCTTTTAAACCTGTTACAGCCCGCCCTGCTTTCCTCAACGATCTGCGCAAACGCCTGGTGGGCAGCCGCAACCCCTTTGCCCGGGTCAGTCTATCCACCCTGGAACTTATCATTTTGGTCGGCAGCGCCCTTGTGGGGGTGGTCGTGTTGATCTTCACGGTCCTGCGCAGGATGCTGGGGCTCTTTGGCGGCAAGCGTCCTGCGAAAGCCGGTGTTCCGCGTAAAAAAGGGAAAACGCTTAGCGGCGAACCCAAAAAGCGGGCGGCTTAACCGCCCGCTTTTGATTTAGCGGAAATAATAGCGTTAGACTAATAGTCCGGGAACAGCCCGGCAATTAGCTCCTGAGCCTCAGCAATCAGGTCCACATCTAGCGGGAAAAAGGAATCAGCATCTAAGTCGCTCTTTTGTTTGACCGTCAGCAGGTGTTGCAGAATCTCTTTGTGCCTAGGCGTAATCCCCGGTAGGGTCAACAAATATCGCATTTGATCTAACACGCTGGGCGTGGGCAACCTTAGGCCGCGCTGCTGGAGATAAGCTTCGACCGCCCATCCAGACGCCCGCCGGGCGCAGACGCGTGCCCGGCCTTCGTTCCCTTTTGTTCGGGCAGCCTTGGCGCGGGCTAATTCGCGCTCCACGCGCTGGCGCCATTGATTTGAGTTCACCCAGCCCTTTGAGTCGAGCATAGTTATCCTAATAGCTCCAGATCCAGCATATCACGACGGCGTGGCGCTCACTGCGCTTGACAAAGCTACAGCGCTCATATATCCTCTAAAGCATGCATTTACCAGAAGTCGGAGTCTTCTGCCCAGTCCCTACCCAGGCCGCGAGCCTATCCATGTTCCCTACGGGGCAAGGCTAACTCTTCACGCTGCAGATCGTCCGAGTTAAAGTTGCGCCCCGTCATGGGGCGCTTTTATTTGTCGCTTTTATTTATCAAGGAGCTTCGCTATGAAAATGTCTCACCTATTCGGCACCACCCTGCGCCAGGCGCCAGCCGACGCTGAAACCGCCAGCCACCAGTTGTTGGTGCGCGCCGGCTTCATCCGCCAGCTCAGCGCCGGGGTCTATTCGCTGATGCCCCTCGGTTGGCGCGCGGTCGACAAGATCGAAGACATTATGCGCTCCGAAATGAACGCCATCGGCGGCCAGGAACTGTATAAGCCGGTGGTGCACCCAGCCGATATTTGGAAGGAAACTGGCCGCTGGTACAAGTTCGGTGCGGAGATGAGCCGCTTCCAGGACCGCAAAGGCCGTGATATGGCGCTGGCCACTACCCATGAAGAAGTTGTGACCGATCTGGCGCGCCGCGAAATTCAATCTTACAAGCAGTTTCCCATCCTGATCTACCACATCCAGACCAAGTGGCGCGACGATCCCCGCCCGCGCGCCGGCTTGATCCGCGTGCGCGAATTCACCATGAAGGACAGTTACAGCTTGGATGCCGACGAGGCCGGGCTCGACCGGCAATACCGCGCCCATTTCCAGGCCTATTTCAACATCTTTCATCGCTGTGCCTTGCCGGTGCTGGCGGTGAAAGCCGATGTCGGCCTGATGGGCGGCAGCCTGGCCCATGAATATATGTATCTGACGCCCGCCGGGGAGGATACCCTGATGCTCTGTGACCATTGCGGTTATCGGGCCAACCGCCAGATCGCCCTGTTCAAAAAACCAACTCCCGAGAAGGAAGAAGCGGGCGAGTTGAAGAAAGTGGCCACCCCCGGCGCAGCCACTATCGAAGACCTGGCTAAGTTTTTGAAGATCCCCAAGGCCAAGACCGCCAAGGCCTTGTTTATGGTGGCCAAGTTCAGCGAAGGTGAGCAGGAAACGCACAAACTGGTCTTTGCGGTGGTGCGCGGCGATATGGAAGTCAACGAGACCAAGCTGGCCAATTCCATTAAAGCGGTGGAATTGCGTGCCGCGCACACCGAGGAGATCACTGCCATCGGCGCGGAGCCTGGCTATGCCTCCCCAATCAATCTCAAGGGAGCCTTGGTCGTGGTGGATGATTTGATCCCCGTCTCACCCAACCTGGTGGCAGGGGCGAATGAAAGCGGGTATCACTTTGTTAACGTGAACTATGGCCGCGACTTCCAAGCCGATATCGTGGCGGACCTGGCGGCTGCAGAGGAGGGCTATGCTTGCCCGAATTGCGGCACGCCGATGCGCACTTCGCGCGGCGTGGAGGTTGGCAACATCTTCAAGTTGGGCACCTTTTACAGCAAAGCCATGGGCGCGAATTATCTCGACAAGAATGGCAAAGAACAACCTATCGTCATGGGTTCCTATGGCATCGGCAGCGGCCGCCTTTTAGCCTGCGTAGCCGAGGAGCATCGCGATGAAAAGGGCCTATGCTGGCCGATGAGCATGGCGCCATTCGATGTGCACCTGGTTGCCCTGCGCGGCAGCGAGCAGCAGGCTGAAGAACTGTATGCAGACTTGACCGCCGCCGGCCTTGAGGTGCTGTTCGATGACCGTGAGGAATCTCCAGGCGTCAAGTTCAACGATGCGGACTTGATCGGGCTGCCCATCCGCATCACCATAGGCGAACGCTCGCTGAAAGAGGGTGGGGTGGAATTGAAACTTCGCCGTGAGGAAGATAAGCGTATCGTTAAATTAGACCAGGTTGTGACAGATGTCACTCGTACGAAGGAACAATTGCTGGCAGAACTAAGGGGGAAAGTGGTGACAGTGCCTTTTGAAGAATAAGACAAATGGCAGCAAAACGACCCATAAAAGAAGCGCTGCGGTCTCCCTGGCGCTGGGCGGCGGGGGCTCGCGCG
>DATBWP010000194.1:0-2236 GCA_036514735.1 Anaerolineales bacterium | reverse complement strand
CTTGTTGCTGATGCCGGAGATGCCCAGCACGCGTGTGCCGCCATGGCGGGCCACGGTGACCTCGGGTGCCGTGGACATGCCGACGGCGTCCACGCCCGCGCCGCGCAGAAAGCGCAAATCGGCGGGGGTCTCAAAACTGGGACCAGCTAAACAGCAATAGACACCTTCATGTAAGGTCACTTTTTCTTCTGCGGCAACCAGGCGCGCCAAGCTGTGCAGCTTACGGTCGTAAGCCTGGCTCATATCCGGGAAGCGCGGGCCCAACTCGTCGAGATTGGGTCCCCGCAGGGGGGTTTGGCCGGCCATGCCGAGCAGGTTCAAATGGTCAAGCAGCATCATCAGGTCGCCCGGTTCATATTTAGGATTCACCGCGCCCGCTGCGTTAGTGATCACCAGGATCTCGATGCCCAGGCGCTGCATGACCCGTACGGGAAGGCCGAGTCGAGGCATATCGTAGCCCTCGTAATAATGGGTGCGTCCCTGCATCACAACCACCGGCTGCTTTTCCAGCGTGCCGAGGAGCAAGTGGCCCGCATGCCCTTCGACGGAAGAAACCGGCCAGCCAGGGATCTTATCGTAGGGGATGGTATCGGCGCCCTCAACGGACTCTGCCAAGGCACCGAGGCCAGTGCCGAGAATTATGCCTACCTGAGGCCGATGCTTGCTATTCGTTTTTACGTAATCAGCCGCTTTTTTGATTTCTTCGATGGTGAGGATCTCACCCATTAATTAGCTCCAATTATTAAGTAATTACATGCAAAAGAGGATAACCAGGCCATTATATCAGAGGGTTAATCTGCAAATATTTTCCCAAACGCAGCCAGGACCTTGTCAATAGCCTGGTCGTCGATCCAGTAATGCGTAACAGCCCGGAATCCCCAAGCCCCGCCGTGGCCGATGCGAATGTTGCCCTCAGCAAGCTGGCTCATTAACTGCGCGGGGGTTACCCGAGCATCGTCTGCCAACTGAAAACGAATGATATTCGTATATTGGGGGAATACTTTTAGTTGGCTTATTTCAGCCAACCCCGCGGCCAGGCGTTTGGCGCGCACATGGTCTTCTGTTAACCGATCCACCATTTTATCAAGGGCGATCAAACCAGCTGCGGCCAAGATACCAGCCTGGCGCATGCCACCGCCGAGTTGCTTACGGATGCGCAAAGCCCGAGCAATGAAGTCTTTCGAACCGCATAGTATTGATCCGACCGGCGCACACAAACCCTTGCTCAGACAAAAAGTGATGGAATCGGCGGGGGTTGCCAATTCGCTGGCGGGCACGCCCAGAGCCACTGCCGCGTTGAAGATACGTGCCCCATCGATATGCAGAACCAGATGATTGCTATACGCGATCTCGCCTACGGAACGAATGTAATCGGCGGTGAGCGGCACCCCGTTACAACGGTTGTGCGTGTTCTCCAGGGCTACCAGCCGCGTGGTGGGATAGTGCACATCTTCCTCGCGAATAGCAGCGCGAATGTCTTCGAGTTTCAGCGTGCCATCAGGCTGGTTTGGCAGAGTGCGCGGCTGGATGCCGCCCAGGGCGGCCATGGCGCCGGCTTCATAGAGGTAAGGATGCGCCAGATCGCCGAGGATAGCCTCATCGCCCCGCTGGCAATGAGTAAGCAAGGCGACCAGGTTGCCCATGGCGCCCGAAGGCACAAACAGGGCAGCTTGCTTGCCCAGTCGTTCAGCCGCGATCTCCTGCAGGCGGTTGACTGTGGGGTCTTCCCCGTACACATCATCGCCTACCTCAGCGTTTGCCATCGCTGAGCGCATTTCCTGGGTTGGCCAGGTAACCGTGTCGGAACGCAAGTCGATAGTGTTCATAAGGACATTAAGTATACAAGTGATTTGAGACCAGAGACTGGAGACTAGGGACTGGAGACTGGAGATTAGA
Organism: Anaerolineales bacterium; assembly: GCA_036514735.1. Lineage (GTDB taxonomy): Bacteria > Chloroflexota > Anaerolineae > Anaerolineales > UBA11579 > JAMCZK01. Next base: position 340 of record DATBWP010000194.1, on the reverse strand, counting down.
GACTGGAGTTAGAGACTGGAGTTAGAGACTGGAGATTGGTGATCTAGTTAATGTGAGTGACATTTGCGCGCAAAGAGTCCAGCACAAGCTGCAGATCCTCAGGCAAGGGAGCTTCGAAGGTGCGCGTCTCACTTTGTCCGGGCAGACGCAGGCTAAGCCGTGCGGCGTGCAGGAAGTGCCGCTCAAGCGTCAGGCTGGGGCGACGCTTGCCATACACGCGGTCACCTACGATCGGGCAGCCCAGAAAGGCCAGGTGCACGCGGATCTGGTGGGTGCGGCCTGTGAGCGGGTTGACTTCCACCAACGCATGAGCAGGGAAGCGCTCGAGGACGCGATACTC
>DATBWP010000193.1:0-3782 GCA_036514735.1 Anaerolineales bacterium | reverse complement strand
GTCGGTCGGGGGCGGCTGCTGCGGCGCGCCATCGAAGCCGATCGCCTGTTCTCGTCGATCATCCTGTGGGGACCACCGGGCACAGGCAAGACCACCCTGGCCATGGTCATCGCCAACCAGACCAAGAGCCACTTCGAGACCCTGTCGGCGGTGCCGGCGGGAAAAGCCGAACTTAGAGAAGTGATCGAGGCTGCCCTGGAACGCCGCAAACTGTATGGGAAGCGCACCATCCTGTTTGTGAAGGAGGTTGTAGAAGCACTTAATTGACGGTTCTTCAATCCAATGAGAATTTATCTCGTTCAGCATCAATAGCCAAAGCCTTTTCCGTCTGACCGCCCAATTCATAGGCCCGGCCTAACTGCATGTACAGATCACGCAAATCCGCCTTGCCTGGCATTTCTGGCGGCGACGCCTCCCGCACGAACTGGCGAGCGCGCTCAAAATGAACGATGGCCTCACTCACCGCCGAGATACGCAGCGCTTCTCGCCCGGCAGCCAGGCTGTGGCGGAAAGCGGCCTGTGCCAGTCCGGCGGCCAGCGCATGATGGGCCAGCACCGCCGCCGAGTCCCCGGCCGCTTCTAGGACTTCCAGCGCTCGCCGGTGGAAAAGCCGCCGGCGGGCGTCCCCGGCTTCGGTATACACAACATCGCGCAGCATGTTGTTGGCGAAAGCGTACGCGCTGGCCACGCCCGGCTGCACTGCTTCCAGCAAGAGCCGGCCGCCGATCAATTCATCCAGGGCGGGTAAGGCCAGATCTTCGGTCACATTGGAGATGGCACACAGGCGCTCGAACTTGATCTGTTGTTCGAGCACGGCCCCGCCCGCCAACAGGCTGAAGGCATTCGGGCTGAGGCGATTCAAGCGCGAGCGGATCACAGCATGCACAGTAGACGGGACGCGCACCGCTTGCCCAAGATCGTGCTCAGCGTCTACTCCAAAGGTCCATTGCCCCTCCGCCCGCCGTTTGGGATGAAGCACTCGCCGTTCGAGTAAATCCTTCAAAGTCTCCATCAAGTAAAAAGCCTGCCCACGCGTTTCAGCGTACAACCACTGGGCGAAGTCGGCGGCTGGTGGCGCCAGGATGGACAGCACCATTTGCACCGTCTCGCGCTCACCCAATGGTGCCAACTCGAGATGGACCGGCATCAACTCACGCCCCACGCGCGCCAGCCACTGGATCAAGCCCTGCGACCCGCCCGTTTGCTGGGTCTGGGTCATCGGGTGCAAAGCTTCTGACCGCAGGCTGACCAACAGCAAAACCCGCGCCGAGCTGTCTCGCCAGCGCCGGATGGCATATTGCAGCACATCCAGCGTGGCGCTATCTGTCCACTGCAAATCATCTATAAACAGCACCAGCGGCGCCCGTTGGGCCAGGGCCATCGTTAATTGCGTGAATGGCTCGAAGAGCTGCGTCTGGCTTACTTCCGCTTCCAGATGAGGGCGCACCTTTGGGGTAGGGGGCAAACCCGGATAGCGTTCGCGCAATTCCGGCAGCAGTTGACTCAGCGGGGACAACCATACATCAGCCAGTAAATCCTTTAACGAGTTTTTGCCTTCGAGCCGCAGCCGGAGCGCATCCACCAGCGGTTGAAATGGCAAATGGCTGCCACTCTCAAAGGCGCTTCCCTCCAGCAATTCTGCTCCCTGGGCGCTGGCCCAATGGATGAATTTTCTGGCCAGGCAAGTCTTGCCAATCCCAACCTCGCCGCGCAGCACTACGAGCTGGGGCTGGCCTGCGGCGGCGCGGTCATAACCTTTCACGAGCGCCTGATGCTCGCTGATGCGCCCGGCAAACAGGTTTTCCAGAAAAGCAACCGATGTATCTGGGCGGTGTGGCCGAGGCGCGGAGCGACGGATGTGAGGATGTACAGGGGGGGCTTGTGTGCGAATGCGCTCTGCCAGCGCGGCCGTATCCGGCTCTGGCTCGATGCCCAATTCAGCCGCTAACATGGCGCGACAGGCCTCATAAGTTTCCAGCGCTTGCCCACGCTCGCCAGCCGCGAAGTGCGCCCGCATCTTACGGCGATAGGCCACTTCATTCAGTGCATCCAGGGCAATCCAGTGCGAGGCGGTCTCCGTGGCGCTGGCAAACTCGCCGCTGGCAAACTGGATTTCGGACAGCCGGTCGAGGATCAGGCCCAGGCGGCGGTGCCAGACTTCGCGCTGGATGGCGGCCCAATCATCGAAGCCGGGCGCATCGCCAAGCGAAAATCCGGCCAGAAAATCGCCGCGCTGGCAGGCGGCGGCCGACTGTAGTAAAGGCAGGCTGGCCGATCCCTCTGGCAGCGTCCGGCTTGAACGGTCGGCACGCGCCAGAGCGTAAGCGCGCTCTATCGTACGCAGGTCAAAGTCGATGTCGGCGTCTGGATTGAGACCCAGCGAATTGTGTGTGACGGAAAGGTAGGATGTTTGGGCCTGACCGCTCGCCTGGCGCAAGGCCGTTTGCAGGTGGCCGAGGGTGTTGCGAAGTGATGCATGGCTGCGCTCAGGACTTGCTTCCGGCCACAGCAGAGCGGCCAGGTGCTCACGCGGCTGCAAGCCTGCCTCGAGCGCCAGGTAGATCAGCAGCGCCAGCGTCTTGCGGGTGGGAAACACCAGCAGTCTTTCACCCAGGCGCACTTCGGGCGGCCCAAGTGCAAAGAGCTGCAATGGTAGGGTTGGGTTTGCCATCGTATGGTCCCTTGTGACGCTTTTGAGACTCTAGATCATTATACTCAGATTAAAGAAAAAGACAATAATCCTGCTTAAGAGAGCGCTGTAACCTGGAAGAGGCCCCCGATGTCTGGCATTGTTCTAACATTCCCCATTCTAGCCGGCAAGGTGGAAGCCTGGCGGCGGTTTTGCCAGGAATTATCCGCCTCTCGTCGAAAGCCGTACGAAGCCTCGCGCCAGCGGCTGGGCATCACGCGCGAACGGTTGGCATTGGTAGAAACCGCTTTTGGGGCGACGGCTGTGACCACCCTGGAAGCTCCCGATGTGGCTCAGGCGCTGGGCCAGATCATCGCCTCGGGCCTCCCGTTTGACGTCTGGTATCGGGAGCGGTTGCAGGAGCTGCATGGCATCAACCTGGCCGGGTATGAGCAATTCGCGCAGCGAATGCCGCTGCCCCTCAACCAGGAGTTGCTTTTTGAATGGACGTTGAATTCCAGCGCTGGCGGATGAACCGGAACTGATCAGGAACTCTACTCGGGAATCTACGCAAAACCTGCCAAGACTTGGCGGGGCAGACCCTAAGCATTCATGCCAGGAGAAGACAGAATGGACAATCATAGCGACAAACACGGTTCGGACCATAAACAGCCGAGGGGCTTTTCGGCCGGACTGCTGATCGTCAGGGGCTTCATCAGTCGGCTGGTCAGTCTGTTCAGTCTGACGCAACAGGACCTGGAGGATGCTGGTGTATACCATCGTTAGATGTGCGACTGAAAGACTGGATAGAAACCGAACAAACTCACGGCGAAAGCCAGAAAGGAATGGGTAATTCCAGCTTGGCTATAGCAGCGACCCCAAGAAGAGCTAAGCCTTCTTGTTGAAACGGTCATGCGAAGGGCGGAGACCCTTCGCATGACCCCAACCGATAAACCTGATAAAAAAGAAAAGGAGACTAGAATGGGAATACTTTCCTGGATTGTCGTTGGTCTGATCGCCGGTTGGTTAGCCGGAATGGTCATGAAAGGGAGTGGCTTTGGCCTCCTCGGGAATATTATCATTGGGATCGCTGGAGCCATTCTAGGCGGTTTTATCGCCTCTTACTTTTTTAAGATTGGCGGGGTGAATGGGT
>DATBWP010000192.1:0-5869 GCA_036514735.1 Anaerolineales bacterium | reverse complement strand
TGGTCTTCCTCACCGCCTGGCATTCGCTGGTCAAGCGCGGCCAACTGCAGCGCGGCGAAACTCTGCTGATCGTAGGTGCCTCTGGCGGGGTAAACACCGCTTGCATCCAGATCGGAAAATTCCTTGGGGCGCAGGTGTTCGTCGTTGGCTCGAATCCGCAAAAACTGGAACTGGCCGCATCCTTGGGCGCCGACCAGGTGATAGACCGCAATAAAGAGGACTGGTCCAAAGCTGCCTATCTGCTGACCAATAAACGCGGGGTTGACGCAGTGGTGGACAATGTGGGCGCCACCTTTCCGCTTAGCCTGCGCACCTTGCGCAAAGGAGGCCGGCTGCTCACCGTTGGCAACACCGGTGGTCCCAAGGTCGAGATCGACAATCGTTACATTTTTAGCAAGCATCTCAGTATCCTGGGTTCCACCCTGGGAACCCGCGCCGACTTCGCCGAAGTAATGTCTTTGGTCTTCGGCGGCCAGCTGCGACCGGTGATCGATCGCACGCTCGCGCTTCGGGATGCGCGGGCTGCCCATGAACGCTTGGAAGCCGGCGAACAAATGGGTAAGCTGGTGCTAGAGATCGACGGCTGACCAAGCGTGGCTTCACCTCCATGGTTGGAAGCAGCCTGTAATCTGGGAAGAGATTAATCACCCTTGAACCGCGTAAAACGACCGTTTGCCGTAACCTGCCTTGTAGCCTTAGTGTTAACTATCACAGCCACCCAATTTTTACGGGCCTGGGTCGCTTTTACCGACTTTGCCTTTTACCGGGAACAGTTAGGGACCATTCTTCCCGTCTTTTTCATGCTTAGCGGACTGAGCTGGGGAGTGATGGGTGTGTGGCTGGCAAACGGTTTATGGCGAGGACGGGATTGGTCCCCACGGGCGGTTCGCTGGGGTTTGGTGTTTTATACCGCTTTTGTTTGGCTGGACCGCCTGTTTTTACAGGCCAGCGGCCCACAAACGGTAAACTGGCCTTTTCAGTTAGTTGGCACCATCCTATTGTTAATCGCGGTTTTTGCTGCTTTGGCCTTGCCACAGACGCAACTGTTCTTTGGAGAATCAGATGAGCGAACGCTCAAAAATAGACGAACTCAATAAACTGCGCAGCGAAAGCCAACTCGGGGGCGGCCCGGCACGTATCAAAGCCCAGCATGATCAGGGCCGCCTTACGGCGCGCGAACGCCTGGACTTGCTGCTGGATAAAGGCTCGTTTCGTGAGCTGGACGCCTTCGTAAAGCATCGCACCACCGCTTTCGGCCTGGAAGAGCAACAGTTCCTCGGTGACAGCGTGGTCACCGGCTGGGGCACCATCGACGGCAGGCTGGTGTATGTCTTCTCACAGGATTTCACCGTGTTTGGCGGCAGCTTAGGTGAGGTGCACGCTGAAAAAATCGTCAAGGTCATGGAGATGGCTCTAAAGAGCGGCGCTCCGGTGATCGGCCTGAACGATTCCGGCGGGGCGCGCATCCAGGAAGGCGTGGTTTCGCTAGGCGGCTACGCCGACATTTTTTTGCGCAACACCATGGCCTCCGGCGTCATCCCACAGATCAGCGCCATTATGGGACCCTGCGCCGGAGGCGCGGTCTACTCCCCTGCCCTCACCGATTTTATTTTTATGGTGCGCAATTCCTCCTATATGTTCGTTACCGGCCCCGAAGTGGTCAAGAGCGTGACCCATGAGGAAGTGTCTTTCGAGGACCTGGGCGGGGCCAGCGTCCACGCCGCCGAATCGGGAGTCTGCCATGTGGTGGCCGATAACGAAGCCGATACGCTCTTCCTTATCCGCAAGCTGCTTTCCTACCTTCCGCAAAACAATCTGGAGGACGCGCCGTTTCGCCCTTCCAAGGACAACCCGTTGCGGCGCGAGGATGCCCTGAACAGCATCATTCCCGATGACCCCAGCAAACCCTACAATATGAAAGACGTCATTCGCCTCCTGGTGGACGAAGGCGCTTTTTTCGAGATCCATGAGCAGTTCGGCCAAAACATCGTTGTAGGTTTCTCGCGGCTGGGCGGGCATGTGGTCGGCATCGTCGCTAACCAGCCCATGGTGCTGGCCGGTGTTTTGGATATCGATGCCTCCGAAAAGGCCGCCCGTTTCGTCCGTTTTTGCGACAGCTTCAATATCCCCATCCTCACTCTGGTAGATGTCCCCGGCTTTATGCCCGGCACCGACCAGGAGCACAACGGCATCATCCGCGCCGGCGCCAAGCTGCTGTTTGCCTACTGCGAGGCAACTGTACCCAAGCTCACCGTGGTGACGCGCAAGGCTTATGGCGGCGCTTACGATGTGATGAGCAGCAAGCATATTCGCGGCGACGTCAATCTGGCCTGGCCCACCGCTGAGATCGCCGTGATGGGTCCCGAAGGGGCGGTCAACATTATTTTCCGCAAGGAACTGGCTCGGGCCAAGAACCCGGAAAAGAAAAAGGCGGAGTTGGTCGCCGAGTACCGTAAGCAGTTTGCCAACCCTTACATCGCCGCCAGCCGCGGCTACATCGACGACGTCATCCAACCGCGGGACACCCGCCCGCGCTTGATCAACGCGCTGGAAATGCTGACCAACAAACGCGACGGCAATCCAAGCAAGAAGCACGGAAACATCCCGCTATGAGATCAGCAAACCAATCAATACATAATACGCAACACATATTTCGTATTATGTATAACGAATCATTCAATCGCGGTGTCTATGTACGATAAAGTCCTGATCGCCAATCGTGGGGAAATTGCGGTACGCATCATCCGCGCCTGCCGCGAGCTCGGCATTCGCACCGTGGCCGTATTCTCCGATGCCGACCGTTCGGCGTTGCACGTGCGCCTAGCCGACGAAGCCTACCTGATCGGGCCAGCGCCCTCGCGCGATTCCTACTTGCGCATGGACAAGATCCTCGACGTGGCCAAGAAAAGCAAGGCGGGCGCCATCCACCCTGGGTATGGTTTTCTGGCTGAGCGCTCCGATTTTGCCCAGGCCTGCGAAGACGCCGGCTTGAACTTCATCGGCCCACGCGCCTCGGCGATTGCCGCCATGGGTGACAAAGCCACCGCTCGCAGCACAGTGCGGGCGGCCGGCGTGGAGGTGGTGCCTGGCACCGAGGATATCGGCAACCTGTCCAACGAGCAATTGCTGGCGGTGGCGCCCACCATCGGTTTCCCGCTGCTGATCAAGGCCACCGCCGGCGGTGGCGGCAAGGGCATGCGCGAGGTGCGCAATCTGGACGAAATGCCCAACCTGCTCAACGCCGCCCGCAACGAGGCCCAGGCCGCCTTTGGGAACGGCGATGTATATTTGGAAAAGTTGGTTGAAGGGGCGCGCCACATCGAATTTCAGATCATGGCAGACATGGACGGCAACACTGTTCACCTGGGGGAACGCGAATGTTCGTTGCAGCGGCGCCACCAGAAGTTGCTGGAGGAATCGCCCTCCCCCTTCATCGCCGATGACGAAGATTTTCGCCAGCGCATGGGGGAAGTGGCCGTCAAGGCCGCCAAAGCCGTGGGGTATCTCAGCGCCGGCACCATCGAGTTCCTGGTGGATAAAGACAAGAATTTCTTCTTTTTGGAGATGAATACCCGTTTGCAGGTCGAACACCCCATCACCGAAGAAGTCACCGGCATTGATATCGTTACCGAGCAATTGCGCATTGCCCGCGGCCGTCAATTAAGTTTCAAGCAGGACGAGATCAAGATGCAGAACTGGGCCATTGAATGCCGCATCAACGCCGAAGACCCTCACAACAATTTCCTGCCCTCGACAGGTTTTATCTCCCACCATTCGCTCCCCACCGGCCCCGGGGTGAGGGTGGACACCGGTGTCTACGCCGGCTTCCAGATCTCCCCCTATTACGACTCGCTGATCTCTAAGTTGGTCGTGCGCGGCGAGTCGCGGGCGCAGGCCATTCTGCGCATGCGCCGCGCCCTGGAGGAATACCGCATCGTCGGCGTAAAGACCAACATCCCCTTCCATCAGAGTATTTTGGAGCAAGCGCGTTTCCTGGCGGGCAATTACGACACCCGCTTCGTGGAAGAACGTTTTTCGCTGCAGGAAGCCGAAGAGCGCAAGGAAACCCGCCCGGAGATCGCCGCCATCATCGCCACCCTGGTCGCCCACCGCCAGGCGGAACGGTCAGCGCATATCATCGCCCGCGGCAAGCGCGACACCAGCAACTGGAAATGGATCGCACGCTGGGAGCGCTTGCAGCGCTAAAACTATCCGCCATGGTCAAATACATCACCACCATTAACGGCAAGGAATACCTGATCGAAATATTGGATTCGGGTCAGGTAAGCGTGAACGGCCAGGTCTACGAGGTGGATTTCGAATCCATCTCCGGCCAGCCCGTTTATAGCCTGCTGGTCGACGGCAGTTCTTACCAGGCGGACGTATACCCGGGCGACGAAGGCCTGCTGCAGGTGTTGATGCGCGGCGTACTGTACGAAGCCTCTGTGGAAGACGAACGCGAAAAACGGTTGAGCGCTACCGGGGGACAAGGCACGGTCACCACCGGGGAATATCTATTGCGCGCTCCCATGCCTGGGCTGGTGGTGAATATACCGCTGCAGGATGGGGAACCAGTGAAAAAAGGCGATGTTTTGCTGATCCTGGAATCGATGAAGATGCAAAACGAACTCAAATCCCCGCGTGAGGGCAAAGTCGCCCGGATCCAGGTGAAGGCTGGCGACAGTGTGGAACAGCGCCAAATCTTGTTGGCTGTGGAATAATACAGCCGGAATTCAGCATGGTTATTTCACCCAGCGACAGAGAACTTGAGGTCAAGTTCTTTATCAGGGACTTGCCGGAAATGGAAAAGCGGCTGGTGGCCATCGGGGCAACCCTGGTGCAGCCGCGCACCCACGAATACAACCTGCGCTTCGATACCCCCAGCGGGGACCTGGGCCAGCGCGAAAGCATGCTGCGCCTGCGGCGGGATGCCGCCAGCCACGTCACCTACAAAGGGCCCAGTACCACCTTGGGCGGGGTGCTGGCGCGCACGGAGATCGAGTTTGACGTTTCCAACTTTGCCGCCGCGCAGAAACTCATCGAGGCGCTCGGCTTTCGGTCGAAGTTCGTGTATGAAAAATATCGCACCACCTATGCCCTGGATGGGCTCAAAGTCACCCTGGATGAAATGCCCTACGGTAACTTTGTGGAAGTGGAAGGCAAACAGGCTGAACCCATCCAAGCCGCCGCAAAGAAACTAAAGCTGGATTGGGCTCAACGCCTGCCGGAAACTTACATCAGCATTTTCCGCCGGCTCAAAGAGTTGTTCAGCCTGCAGTTCAGCGATGTGACCTTTGAAAATTTCAAAAACATCAAATATGACCTTGAACGTGCCGGGGTGCATTTTGCGGACGAGGTTGCGCCGCAGGCAGCCGGTTAACCGCCGATAACTTCACCCGCATCCCAGTTAACTCTCCCCACCTGCACTTCCGCGCCCAGTAGCTCCGTCACCCGCGCCCGCATCTGGGCTGCATCGCCGCTGGTCAGATAGCGGGTAACCCCGCCCGCTGTGTGCGAGTTGCGCTGTCCACTTCCGTCCAGCAGGCTTTCCACTCGCCGCGCAATGGCGGGCGCCGGGTCGATCAGGCGCACTTTGTTCCCCACCATGCTGCGGATCACGTCGAAAGCAAAGGGGTAATGGGTGCAGCCCAGCACCAGCGTATCGATGCCCTGGGCGATCATCGGCTCCAAAGCCTCTGACAGGATGCGGCGTGCCTCGGCGCCCTGCGCCCTGCCGCTCTCGATCTCCACCACCAGGCCGGGGCAGGTAGCCTGCAGGATGGTCACGCCCTGCCCAAAGCGCTCCACCACGGAGCCGTAGAGGTCGCCCTCAAACGTTGTCGGCGTTGCTAATACCCCCACGACTCCC
>DATBWP010000191.1:0-4700 GCA_036514735.1 Anaerolineales bacterium | reverse complement strand
GCCTCGCCCGCTAATTGGCTCACATCGGTACGCGCCAAACTGGGACCGTTGCCGAGGATAAAAGCGCGCCGGCCGCGCTGGCTGTCTTTGAGGGCCGCCAGGCGCCGCAGGCTAACCCTTCGCCAAGGATGGAAAGTGGCTTGCGGCCAGGCCGCGGCATGCTTGAGCGCTAACCAGGTGGCGCGCCCCAGCCGCCAGAGGGGGGCTGGCGCCAGGCGCTTGAGAGTCTCTCGGGATGAACTCATTCGCTGCTGAGCCGGGCTAATACACCCCCGTCGGCCACAATGGATTGGCCGGTGATGTAGCTGGACTGCTTCGAATCAGCCAAAAAGTAAATGACGCGGGCAATCTCTTCAGGTGCAGCCAGCCGTTTGAGCAAGATCTTCTTCGCCAATTGGGCCTTGCGTTTGGCGGCAGTGCCGCCTTTGACATGCGGACGGTTGAGACCGGAGGCAAGCATGGGCGTATCCGTGGCACCCGGAAGCACAGCGTTGGCGCGCACGCCATCCGCGGCGAATTCGATGGCCATGCTGCGGGTCAGCGCCAGCAGCCCGCCCTTGGTGCTGGCATACGCGCCGATCTGCGCCGAGGTAGCCAGGGCATGCACGGAAGACACGTTGACGATGGCGCCTTTGGCTTTTTTCAGGGCGGCGTGGAAGGAGCGCGCCAGCAGGAAGGGAGCGCGCAAATTGACCGCCTGCACCTGGTCCCATTCCTCGGAGGTAGTCTCGACCAGCGGTTTGATGATCTGCACGGCGGCGTTGTTGACCAGGGCATGCAGGCCGCCGGCCACCTGGCTACCCAGGCTATCTGCGAGAGCTTGCACTTCCTGGGCGATGGAGATATCGGCCTTGAAAAAGTGAGCGCCTTTAAGCAGGGGACCTTGGGGGAACGGAGACAGGTCGACCGCCAGCACACGCCAGCCTTCCTCGAGGAACAAGGCCACGGTGGCGCGACCCACGCCACCCGCGGCACCGGTGATCAGCACTGTTCGGGTTTTAGCCATAGGGGTATTTTATCTAAGGAAGACCAGCGCGGTGGGGAATTGACGCCCCGCCCTCTGGATCCAAGCTCATGGGATTCTTCGGGGCGCAACGGCGGGACTTAGCCGCCTTACGCTCCTCACAATGACACGTCGTGAATAAGGGCAATGTATGCTGCCCGAGATTCAAAATCCTAGATGCTGGCAATGAGCAAGTTCGCCAGTGTTGTTCACGCGCAATTTCCGCGTAACTTCTCGTTTCCAGTCCATTCACCTGCCGAACATCTGAAAGGCAGATGGAATGTTTTATTCGAGAGTATTAGCCGTGCGCGTGCTCGTGGCCGGCATGGGCTTCGCCATGGATGCGCTCATGGATCGCATGCGCCCACACCTGCAAACCGAGCATGGCTTCCACGTACTCTCTGGCAGCGTCCACGCTTTGACTGGCATACTCCTTCAGGTGCATCACGTGATGGAGCCGATGGGTTACTTGCTCGCGTACCATTTCGGAGATTATATTGATCAGTTCGTCGGGCGAGCCGCTCTCAAGGGCCTTCTCGGCCACAGGAATAACCGGCCCTTCGTTAAGTCCGGCAGGTTTCAGGCCTGTGTAGGACGCACCTTCGCCCATGCGGTGAACGCGGACTACGGTTTCGAAGAAATACAGGTCGGCAATCTCGCGCGCGCCTTCATCCTTACGGATTTTCATTACTTTTTCGAAGGAGCGAATGATCTCAGCCTCATCCTTCTTGGGGACATAGGGCAGGATGAGATCGACATTCCGGGCCTCCAAGGCCTTTTTAGCCGCGGTGACGACCGGGCCGTCCAGGGTATCACAATGGGGTGGCATGACTCAAAACCTCCTGTAAATAAGGGTGGGAAACAGTCAGCAGAAATCCTGACCAGCTGGGTCCACATGGATGATGCAGAACCCGGATTCCATGTCTTCGTGGATGCCTTTTTGCACCTCTGCAGAAATGCGATCCGCCTCCTCTATCGGCGTCCCGCGCTGAACCTCAATGTGCATCCCGGCATGGATAACGTCAGGCCCAATGTACTCGGCGCGTAGATCATGGACACCCAGCACGCCGGGAACCGCCAACGCTATCTTCTTGATCTTTTCAAGATATTCACTCCCGGGCGAACGGCCTAATAGCAGATTCCAGTTTTCAAGAAACAGCTTGATGCCGTTGTAAGCGATGATGGTGGCTACACCGATGGAAGCGATGGGGTCGGCGATGGGGATATCCCAGATGATGAAGAAGGTGCCGATCAGCGCAGCCACGAGGCCCAACTCGTCGTTGATTGACTCCATAAATTGCGCCTTTGCGACGGCCCCGCGTGTCTTTTGTCGGTAAAGTTGAATTAGTGGCACCGCGGCGATGAGCATGGACACCACGATCACTCCGATCGCCAGCCAAAGGTTTTGATATGCGGCTTCCCCAGAAGTAAAGAGACGTGGAATTGCCTCTTCATAGAGTTTGTAGCTGGCGAAGGAGATAAACAGGGTTGCGGCTACCAAGGCGGCGATGTTTTGCGCCCGGCCATAACCGAACATATGCTCTTGATCGGCTGATCTGCGTGAATAATAGGCCGCCGCCAGCAAAAAGCTGGAAACAAAGATATCGCTCAAGGTGTGCAGCGCTTCGGCCATCAGGGCCATTACCCCGCTCATAAAATAGACAGCCAATTTCAGGGCGAAGACAAGGGCATATGCCCCCAGGGCTATTTTTAGACTGCGTATATCTGCTGATTCCGTCATGAGGATGTCTCCAGTGGGACGGTTTCCGCTCGTTCAAGCACTTCTATCTACTTCGCAACCACCTCCAGAAATTCAGGAGTTGGGCTTCCGTCGAGCAAGGGCTTTACACGTTTATTCGCTTCTGCTTGTGTGGAACTGGTATGCATTGCCATGAAGGAATCGTAGCTTTCATGTTCCACCAGGCCCACGTAGTTGCCGTCCTCACGCGGCTTTAGCAACCTGCGGCTTATGAAGCCCTTGTGCTTGGCGTACTCCGCGTTAGACCATGCAAACCATTCGCGAAACTCAGCATCCTACCTGGCTTGATGGGAGAAAAGTGAATGATATTGATGAACATGTTCGCCTCCAATTACTTTTCTAACTGGGCGCGGGACATTCCACCGGCACTATCACGCCGACATAGGTCATTATTCGTGAATAATGACACAAAACGAGTGATAAATGTCCCCTCTGATTGGGTAATGCATCCTGCCAAACGATCAGCTTGGGTAGCTGGTTTTGCCACACATGTAAACAACTAAGGCAAATGTTTTGATGCGGACCAGAATGCGCGGGACCTCACAGAACGGCACTTCAGGAAAGTAGGGGACGCAGGCGTCACCCTTGCGAATTAGGCTAACGGCGGAAGATCTTCAGGCCGCAGTTTGCTGGCATCCAAGCCCAATCCCTCCAGCAAATTACGGATGGTGTTGAAATTCACGCGTGCCCAGGCGGAGGGGCTGGCGTTCGAATTGTGTGGAGCCAACATCACGTTATCCATTCTGAGCAGCAGGCTATCGGCAGGCAACGGCTCTTCCTCGAAGACATCCAGGGCAGCCCCGGCCAGCCTGCCACTGCGCAGCGCTTCCACCAAGGCGGGCTCCTGGACCAGCGGGCCACGGGCAGTGTTAATCAGCACCACGCTGGGTTTCACCCTGGCGAGGGCGGCGGCATCGATGATGTGGCGGCTGGTTGGATTCAGGTCGCAGTTCAAGCTGATGAAATCTGATTGCGCCAGCACTTCATCCCGCGTAGTCATGCGCACATTCACTTCCGCCAGAAACTCGGCCGGCATTTCAATAACGTCATTCCCCAGCAAACGCGGCCGGAAAGCCTGAGCGGGGCGCAGCACGGCTTTGCCGATGCGCCCCACCCCGATCACCCCCAGGGTGCACTCCGCAAGGGAACGGCCGGCCAACTTACTCCAATACCCAGCTTTGACGGCGCGGTCCAACCAGGGAGTCTGGCGGGCGAAAGCGAGCACATAGCTCAACACCGAATCGGCTACGGCATCGGTAAAGGCATCCGGCGTATTGCGCACGGGGATGCCCAGTTTTGCGGCAGCGGCCAGGTCGATGGAATCGATGCCCGTGCCCCACTTGGAGATAACCTTGAGGCGCGGCCGGCAGGCAGCCAGCACCTCGGCGGTGAAGCGGTCATCCCCGCAAATGGCGCCGTCGAAGAGCCCGGCAAACTTCAGCAACTCGGGGGCTTCAAGGCGCTCATGCACTTCGGGGATGAGTAATTGGATGCCATAGCGGGCAAAAAGCGGTTCGTACCGCTCGGGTTTGTCCAGCATATATGGTGCGGAGAGCAAGACGACAAGTGGCATGGGGGTATTAGACAGCCGGGCGTTGGCGCATGAGGAAATCGGCTATCTGAAAATCAAGCTCCTCATCGATATCCAGCGCCTCATCGCGTGGCACGGGAAACATGAGCGGGGCCTGGCCGATGCGGTGGCCGTATTTCAGCAAATTTTCCCGCGTGAAAATATAGAGGCAGGAGTTTTCCTCATACACGGGAGCAAGATCCTGGGTGCGCAACAATTCGCGCGGATCGTGATTGAGGGAGCGGCCGTCCTGATCGTAGAGGCGGGTGCGCAACTCAGTGACGCCAAACAGGGAATCCCTGGTGGCGAGGTTGGCAATGAAAGCCAAGATGGCAGCAGAGATGGTTTGAGGGCGAAGCAGCGGATTG
>DATBWP010000190.1:0-9250 GCA_036514735.1 Anaerolineales bacterium | reverse complement strand
CTTCCACCCCAGGTAGCATTTCTCCGGAGCGGGAGTCTTCCGTCGGGAAGCTTCCTCCCGGACGCAGGGCTTGTAACCAGCTGGGTAAGACTCCAGGATCGATGGGGACCTGATCCTCGGTGAACGCCGGCGTGTAGCTGGGTTTTATAGTTTCTTCAGCGCCGCTCTCCTCATCTTGCGATTCAGGGATTTCTTCTTCAAATGCGGGTGGAGTTTCTTCAACCGCCTGCGCTTCTTCCATCGGTGGTTGTGTTTCCTCCGCGGCCGGTGTTTCTTCAACTGGTGCTTGGTCAGCCGCGTTCACCCGATGGGGTTGCGTGTCTCCAAGTTCTGTTCCTTCGGTGGCGGGTAGGGAACCGGTGGTTTTTTTGTAGCGCGCACGGATCTCCTGCAGCCAGCTCGGTTCTTGCCGGGGCTCCGGTTCACTGGCTGCCGCGGGGAAATCAGAAGGCGCGTTTTCTGCGCCAAGGCCTTCACTCGGTTCCTGGCTTTGGCGCTTGCGTAGCGCCCGCAGCCAATCGGGAAGGTTTTCTTCAGGGTCTTGCACAGGTTGGGTCGGCATAGCTACCTGGGCCGGGCGGCCTTAACCCCCGTAAGGGCGGTCCGCCCCGATAAGAATGCGTAGCCCGGTGAGTAAAGTGCCCAGGGCGACGCCGATCAGGAGGCCGCGCATGGCGCCTGTCGAGAGGAACTGGCTCACATAAGGCCCCAGGACGCTGGTGAAAAATGGGATTTCGATCCCAAACAGCGGGCCGCTGCCCACCAGCAGGATGAACAAAGCCATCACAAAAACGATGCTCATTAGGTCATTGCGATTTTGCAACAGGCGCGCCGCGGCCAGGGTAAGGCTGATGGCCAGCACCGCCATCAGGCTGGCCTCCACCGGGGACTGGATGTTGTTGAAGATCCAGGAAGGTAACTGCGCCTGGCTGCCCTCCCAAACGGTGAGGCCAAAGGCGATCAACATGGCCAGGATCAGTACCGCGCTGTAGGCCGGCTGTTGTTTATTGCGCACTTTGTCGAAATGTACTGTGAACAGATTGGCCAGGCCCAGCAGCATGGCCAGCGCGGCCAGCAGCACCGCCCAATTCAAGACGCGGTTGCGCGGCTCCTCGAGCCCCGGGATGAACAGACTGGCCAGCATGAATAGCCCGGCGGCTATGGCGACGGCCGCTGCGAACGGAGTGTTGACTCGCAGGTTCATAGCAACCCTGCAAAAAACGGGTAGATGGCCGTGAGCACCAGCAGCAGGATGACCAGCCAGCGCATCACGTCCTGCGTGCGCAGGCTGGCCTGGTGTGCCGCGCCTGCATCCATGTAAGCACCGGTGGCAAACACCTCTTCGCCGATCAGCGGTTCCTGTGCGCTGCCGAACAACAAGGCCTGCCCGTTCAACGTGTTGCTGCCGCCTAGGCTGAAAGCCCCGCTTTGCTGGCTGGCCGCGGTGATCAGGCCCGCTTCATCGCCAAAACTGCCCACCAACGCCGAGGCGGAAACGGTTCTGTCGCTGATCAGCGGCAGGGTGCCGGCGGCATACGAGAACGGGCTAAGCCCGGTGGCGCGGCTCAGGCGCAAGTGATAATGGTCCGAAATGTTCAAACGCCGGTAAGTGTGGCGCAATGTGTCTTGGGCCAGCAGCATGAGCACCGCGTCGCCGCTGGTAGCGATCGGCGGCTGGTCGCCGTCGGCGGCGATGAGAGCTACCTGGCGCAGCAACGTTAGGCCCGCAAAGGCCGCCGCGCTTTCAGCGCCCAGCATGCCGCCGCTTCCGAGGCTGATCTGCAACTGCGAGCCGTCTTCCACCGACAATTCGATCGTGCGCCGTAGTTCGCGAAATGCTTTGATGGAGCGTAACGTGCGGCGCGTGTTCTTTCTTCCAAGGAGGGAGAATAGCACCAGGAGGACAAAGGCAAATCCAATGACGTAAAGGGGACTCGGGCTCATTGGCTTTCTTCCTTCAGAAGGCGTGTGAAAGCTGCCGTCTGGTCCGGGTTTTCCAGCAGTTCGGTGAATTTGGCTACTTCCTGTTTTTGCGCCCAGGGTTCAAGCAGGGGTTGGCTGATGTACAGCGCTTGGGCTGCTAGCGTGGAGAATGCGCTGCCCGTTTCCAGTAAAGCGGTGACCAGCTTGGCCAGGCCCCGCTGCTGCAGCTTGCGCGCCCAGCGGCGCCATTCCTCCCTGGGGTCTTCTCGGTCGAGTGCGCGGCTGTCCTGGCTTGTTAAAGAAGGCACAGGCTGATTGTATATGTGCGCCAGTTGAAGGTCAAGCCGTAGCGCCCGGAACTATTCTCCTATTGATCTTGATGCTTGTTGCGCAAATGCAACCCTGTGGATTAACATACGCCTACCGTGCAACAGTTTGTGGAGACTTGGAACTACTTTCCCCCGCCTCGCAGGAGAGGGATCGCCATCACCTTAACCACCTTGCTGATCGTAACCAGCCTGGTGATCCTTTCTCTGCTGGCAGCCGTTTCCCAACAACCGGGTCTCTCGGTCATCCTGCTGCTTCTGGGCGCTTTGCTGTTTTCTCTCCCCATCCCATTTCTCTTATATCGGCTTTACGCCCTTCTGCAATCCGGGTATTGGTTGGGACGCAACGGGCTGCGCCTGCGCTGGGGCTTGCGCTTCATTGATTTACCTTACGCGCAGGTGGTGGACGTAGCGCGTGCTGACGAACTGGAAAACGCACCTGCACTGCCCAACTGGACCTGGCTTGGTTCGGTAATGGGACAGCGCCAGGATCCGGATTTGGGCAATCTGGAATTCCTGGCGTCAGATCCCGCCAAGTTGGTTTTCATTGGTACATCTGACGCTGTGTTTGCGATCTCACCGGGTAACCCTGAAGAGTTCGTAGCTGCTTACAAGCGCGAATCGGAACGCGGCAGCCTGCGGCCTATCCCGTCGCGCTCCGTGTTGCCCTCCTTCGTGCTGGCCGAGGCCTGGGGCGAACCACGCGTTCCCGGCCTGCTGGTGACGGGGGCGGTGCTCGCCTTGGGCTTGCTGGTGCTGGTGGGGGTCCTTGCCCCGCGGCTCGAAACCGTATCCCTGGGGTATGGGGCCGATGGGCAGCCGCTCCCCCCTGTAGCCGGCGTCCAACTCTTCTTGCTGCCTGCCCTAAACCTCTTTTTTTACGTGGGGAATTTTATCCTGGGCTTATTGTTTTATCGGGAAGCCCAGGGTCTTAGGTTCTCTACCATATTGTGGAGTAGCAGCCTGTTTACCAGCCTGCTTTTTCTGGCAGCCATCCTTTTCAGCCTGTGACCACGCCTCTTATCCTAGTTATCCACAGCCACATGCCGGTTATCCACAGGTGCCATGCTTGAGTTGAACATCCAATTCTCCGGCGAGCGGTTAGCGCTCGGACTGGCTCTGGCGGCCTTGATTTCCCTAACCGCCTGGCGGCTGGGTGCCCTGACCGGTAGCGGGGCGCTGGCTGCCTCGCTGGTCGGTGGTTTGACCTATGGGCTGGGCGGGTTGCCCGCCGCCATCTTACTGGTGGCTTTCTTTGGCTCATCCAACCTGCTTTCAAGAGTCTATGCTGAGCGCAAACGCAAAGCAGCCGCCAATTTCGCCAAGGGCGGCCGCCGCGATTGGGCCCAGGTGGCCGCCAACGGCGGCCTGCCTGTGTTGGCTCTACTGGGCGCAGCCAGCGGGCTGATCGCTTTGCCGTTAGCCTGGGCTGCCTTTGCCGCCGCCCTAGCTACGGTAAACGCTGACACTTGGGCTACAGAATTAGGTGTGCTTAGCAAGACCCCTCCCCGCTTGATCACTAACGGTAAAGCCGTGTCGCCTGGAACCTCCGGGGCTGTATCTGTTTTGGGGAGCCTGGTTGCCTTGGGCGCGGCTTTGTTCATTGGGGTCTTAGCCTGGCTGGTGCCACAGGCTGTTGGGCTTCCCGTGTTTCTGATCGCCACAACAACCGGGTTCTTCGGCAGCTTTTTCGATTCGTATTTAGGCGCCACAGTTCAAGCCATTTATTACTGCCCCAAATGTAAAAAAGAAACCGAAAGGCATCCCTTGCACACTTGCGGCACGAAAACTTACCTCCGCCGCGGTTGGGCTTGGCTAAACAACGACTGGGTGAATTTTCTTAGCGCCGTCTGCGGAGCTTTGTTAGCATGGGGCGCAGCAACATTTTTCATGTGAGATAATCGCCGCGCCCCATGGAGCCCTTGATTGCCTAAATATCGTGTTCCCATGTCCTCTCCGGATCTCGGTGAGGCGGAACGCCGCGCAGTGGCCGAGGTGCTGGATACTCCCATCCTCAGCATGGGGGAGCAGGCCAGAGCCTTCGAACAGGCTGTGTGCGCCTTCAGCGGCGCAGCCCAGGCCCTGGCGGTGAGTTCTGGGACGGCCGGTCTGCATCTTTGCGTGCGCGCCGCCGATATTGGTCCCGGGGACTTGGTGCTCACCACACCTTATTCATTTATTGCGTCCAGCAACGTGCTGCTCTACGAAGGGGCTGTGCCTGTGTTCGTGGATGTGGATGTGCGCACCGGCAACCTGAATCCCGATCGCTTGGAACAGGCCGCCCGGCAGTTGGCTGAAGGCGGTTTGCCGGCATCATCCTGGCTGCCACGCCGCGGCGCGGCGGCAAAAAAGCCCAAAGCCATCCTGGCGGTGGATGTATTTGGACAGCCCGCCGATTACGACGCCATTAACGCCATTGCCCGCGCGCACGACCTGGTGGTGATCGAAGACTCTTGCGAGTCTCTAGGCGCTCGTTACCAAGACCGTCTGGCTGGCCGGCTGGGCGAGATGGGCGTGTATGCCTTCTACCCCAACAAGCAGATGACCACCGGCGAAGGCGGAGTGGTGATTACTGACGATGCCAAAGCGGCTGACTTCATGCGCGCCCTGCGTAACCAGGGCCGCGCCGAGGGGGATACCTGGCTGCAACATACCCACCTTGGATACAACTACCGGCTGCCTGAGCTCAGCGCGGCCTTGGGCCGCGTGCAGTTGGACCGCCTGGAAGATCTGCTCGGCAAACGCGAACAGGTAGCCGCCTGGTATGGGCGGCGGCTGGAAAAGCTGGAAGGTGTCGAGGTGCAATATATCGCTCCCAGCACCACGCGCATGAGCTGGTTCGTGTATGTGATGCGCCTGGCGCCTGATGTGAACCGCGATCGTTTGGCGAACCTGCTCGACGGAGCCGGCATTCCCACCCGGCCGTATTTTGCGCCCATTCATTTGCAACCTTTCATGATGGAGCGCTTTGGCTACCAGCCCGGCGATTACCCCGTTACCGAAGAACTTGGCCGCCGTGGCCTTGCCCTGCCTTTCTCCAGTGTGATGACCGAAGAGCAAGTGGACCTAGTGTGCGTGGAGTTAGAAAAGGCGCTCCCAAAAGCAAAGTAATTCCCTTGCTCGTCATCCCGAGCGGTCTATTACGTCATTACCCAATTGAGATTCAAGAAAGCGAGATCTCCCTGTAACCTGGTCTTCCGAAATACCATGTTCTTCAATAAAGGCCACACCCTTTTTAAACATAAGACCCCGCCATTCGGCGGGGTCTGTTATTACCTGAATACTCCTGTTCTTGTTTTCTAAGGCTGCTCCACGAAATTGATGAAGAGCAGATTCTGCTGGCAACTGGCGGTGGTACTGAACGCGAACGGGTCGGACATGGGCTGGCCGGAATCTGCAAATAACGTTATTTGCAGTGTGGAGTCCGAGGCGATGGGCTGGTTGGCCAATTGCACCTCGTAATAAGAGCCGGCTCCATACTGGGTGGCTGCCCCGGTGAGGCCGGTCTTATCCACAGGTTGCCCGGCGAGGGTGCCGCTAATCTGCACCTGCAGATCGGCAATGGGCGCGCCGTTCGCCCCAAAGGCTTGCCCGGCCACACCCATGAAATTGCAGCCCAGTTCGGGGTGGAAGACGGTGCTATCCACCGCCGAGGGGCTGCCTTCCTGGATTTCAAAGAAACTACCCAATTCATCCGGGGTTGCGGTGGGCGGCTGAGTGGGAGTGGCTGAGGCCGTGGGCGAGGCGGTGGGTGTGTTGGTAACTGCCTCGGTCGCCGTGGGGGTGCGGGTGGGCGACTGGGTGGCGGTAGCCTCCTGTGGAGGGAATGGATTGAGCTCACTTTGCGGATTCAGAAAGAGCAGAGCAATGAAGGCTGCCGCGGCCAACGTACTTAGGAGCAAGAACAGCGAGGCGCAATTCCACAGGGCAGAGCCAAACCGAAAGGTTTTTTTGGGGCCCTTTTCTTTTTTGAAATCAAATTCGTCCATCATCCAACTCCATGCCTCTGGTCGTGAACAATTTTAGACCGAAGCGCAATTCAAGGCAGCAAAATCTCTATCGTAGATTGCGCTCGCTGGGCAGCGAGCCAATCTGCCAACGCCTGCATCTGCAGGCTTAGCCGGGATTGCGGCGTCAGCGCCCGGTCTGGGTCCCGCTCGAGCACTTCGACCAGGTGGAAACCCAGGCTGGTCTCGATGACCCCGCTGAATTCGCCGGGCTGCAGGGCGAAGGCAGCTTCCTCCACGGCCGGCTGCAGCAGGTAGCCCCGCGGGAGCCAACCCAGGTAGCCCAGTCCTTGTGCGTCGTTGTTAACCGCCACCTGTTCGAACGGTGTGCCGTTCTCCAGTTGGCCCAGCAGCCGCTCCGCCTGGAAGCGGTCGGTGAGCAGGATCTGGCGGGCGCGCACTTGTTCGGCGATTTGTGGCACGGCGTTGGTAAGTTCCGTCCGCTGCCAGCCAGCCTCGATCTCGAGGGCCAGTTCCCGGCGAAAACTTTCCGCCGTGTAGCCTTGCTCGGCCAGCCAGGCATCGAAGGGCGCTTGGCCGCCGGCCCGCTCAACCAATGAGACCAGCCGTTGCTCCAGCGTGGTTTCGTCCAGCGTGAAACCTTGCGCCCGGGCGCCCTGAGCCAGCAAGAGCCGGTTCACCAGATCATCCAGGACAAGCTGCTCAATGTTCTCCGATGCCAGAAGCGTGCCAGTTTCGGCCTGGGCAGCCTGGTATTGGGCCAGGTGGATGGCAAAGCTCTCTGCGGAAATGGGTTCGCCGTTCACCAGGGCAACGGGCGGCAGGGAAGTGGGAGTTACCTGCTCTGGCGCCGGCAGGGCGGTGTCGGCCACCGGGCCGGTAGGCTGGGCGGCCGGGCCGCAAGCGGATAGAAACGCAGTAAGCAGGAACACCGAAACGGCAACCCGCGTTTTCCGACTGCTTCGCTCGGAAAGTTCATTGGTGGTTGGGTGGGAGGGGGTATGGAATAAACTTGACAAAGGATTGGCCATACGCAGGGTGAACTTCAAAATAAATGCCCAAATAGGGCAGGCGAGCACATTATACAAGATGGCTACCGGCTTTGATCGTCCACGTGCTTGACACTACCCATCTTTTGCGGATAATTAGCTGAAACCGAATAAGAAAGGCCACGACAGAGGAAAGTACGCGGCTGGAAACTGCCAGGGAGGCGCGAGCTCAGACTGCAACTCGCGCTCTGTGGAAAGCTGCCGAAGTTCCCTCTCGAGCCGCCCGGAAGAATATTCAGGCCATGCGGGTCTGCCGCGCAACCCTGAATTAGTAGTTTGGGACGCAAGCCGCGCGTTAGCCCGGCCACCATTGCCGCAGGCTTTGGGAAGAGCAGGGCAGCCAGGCTGGGTGGTACCGCGGGAGCGCATTTTGACTCTCGTCCCTTGAGGGACGGGAGTTTTCTTTTTAAGTAATTAGGCAGTAGTGATCAGTGATTAGGAAAGGCAAACAGCACTAGAATTGTTGTGGAGGCAAGATGTTAGAGAACTTAGCCCAAATTGAACAGCAAGCCCTGGACGCCTTGAACACGGTTCAAGATGAAGGCGCCCTGGAAGGCTGGCGTACTCAGTTTCTCGGGCGCAATTCCGCGCTGATGCAGAGCCTGAAGCAGCTCGGCCAGCTCAGCGCCGAGGAGCGGCCTAAGGTCGGCCAGAAAGCTAACGCGGTCAAGCAAGCGCTGGAAGCTGCCCTGGAGCAGCGCCACGCCGCTCTGCACCGCCGGCGCCTGGCAGGGTCTCTGGAGGCTGCCCATTTGGACATCAGCCTGCCTGGCCGCCCGCAGCCGTTGGGCCGCCTGCACCCCATCACGCAAACCTTGCGGCGCGTGCGTGCCGTTTTCGCCGAGATGGGTTTCCAGGTGTACCGTTCGCGCGACGTGGAAACCGACGAATTCAACTTCCTGCTGCTCAATTTTCCGCCCAACCACCCGGCCCGCGAAATGCAGGATTCGTTTTATATCGAGGGCGGCGACCCGCTTAACCCGGTCTTGTTGCGTACGCACACCTCGGCTGGGCAGATCCACGCGATGCGCGAATACTCCGCCACCGAACCTAAAAACCCGCAGCCGGTGCGCATCATCCTGCCCGGCATGTGCTATCGCTATGAGCAGGTCAGTGCCCGCTCCGAAGTGCAATTCACTCAAGTGGAAGGCCTGGCGGTGGGCAGACACATCACTTTCGGCGATCTGAAGGGCACCCTCACCGATTTCGCCCAGCGCTTCTTCGATGCCGACGTGCGCACCCGCTTCCGCGCTTCGCACTTCCCCTTTACCGAACCCAGCGCCGAGATGGACGTGGAATGTTTTGTGTGCCACGGCGTGGGCTGCTCGGTGTGTAAGCACACCGGCTGGTTGGAGATCCTGGGCAGCGGCATGGTGCATCCCACCGTGCTGCAGAACGGCGGTTATGATCCGCGGCGCTATTCAGGTTTCGCTTTCGGCATAGGTCCAGAACGCCTGGCCATGCTGCGCTACCGCATCGAAGACATCCGCTATTTTTGGCGCAATGATGTGCGCTGGTTGGAGCAGTTCCCATGAACGTACCCTTTTCCTGGCTCAAAGATTTTGTCAATCTCGACGATGTCTCCGTTGAGGAGTTGGCGCGCACGCTCACCATGGCTGGCCTCGAGGTGGAGGAGATCCTCTACCTCGGCTTGCCCATGCCCGATGCCGGCCAGCTCTCGCATGCCAGGCTAAGCGGCCTGGCCTGGGACCGCGACAAGATCGTTGTCGGCGCCGTGCGCGAAGTGCTGCCGCACCCCAACGCCGACCGCCTGGTGCTGTGTCGCCTGTTTGACGGTAAGCAGGAGCACATCGTGCTGACCGGCGCGCCCAACCTGTTCGAATATAAAGGCAAGGGCGAACTGAAGAAACCGCTCAAAGTGGCTTATGCCAAAGAGGGCGCCGAACTTTACGACGGGCACCAGCCCGGCTTCCAAAAGATGACGCTGAAACGCACCAAAATCCGCGGCGTCGAGTCCTCCTCG
>DATBWP010000189.1:0-2591 GCA_036514735.1 Anaerolineales bacterium | reverse complement strand
CGCCGCGCATATACACCGCATGCACATAGGGGGAAAATTCCAAATGCTCATAGATCGTGCTATCCACCCAGCCGCTGGGCGCAAACCGATCGATGCGAAAATTCCACCACCAATCCACCAGCGCGGGGTCGGCCTGCTCGTAATAAAGCAATTCACTGTAGGTTGCCAGGGCTTCATCCAGCCAAGGCTCCAGCGCTTGGTCATTGCCCACTTGGCCAAACCACCAGTTGTGCGCGATTTCGTGGGCGGTCAAGGCCGTCAGATAATTGAGTCGATCATAACTGTAGGTGCTGAAATAAAACTGATCGAGGAAAAAGAGGCCATCCGACTCCATCCCGTCCGCAAAAGTGGCCTCCACGATCGACAAGCTCTGATAAGGGTAGGGGCCAAACAGGCTGGAATAGATCTCGAGTGCCTGCCCGGCCACCTCTAACGCGGCTTCGGCTGCGTCGCGTTGATCTTCGAAGAAGTAGATCGAGATTGGCAGGCCGCCTTGCTCGCTGTGCAGTTGCGAGTATTGATCGCTGGCTGACCAGGCAAAGCGCCGCGCGTTCTCGAGCCTGAAATCCAGGCTGCCGTTTTCCGAGGGCAAGCTCGCGGCGGCCACCGTGAGCGTGGGAGGTGCGTTAACAATATCCAGGTGCACTTGGAAATCCGCGCTCTCGTAAACTTGATACTCGCCAACCAGTGCAGGTTCACGCTCGGTAAACTCATAAAAACCGGAATGAACAAAGGGCGGAATGAAGGGGTACCAATCGATAAAATTGGTCTGGCGCCCATTCCACCCCAAAGGTCCATCAAGATTGGGCAAGGCTAGGGTAAATGACATTTGCAGATAGACTTCATGCTGGCGCTGAAGCGCATCGGCCAAGACCAAGCGCCATCTGCCCTCCGTATCCTCAAATGCGGCAATTTCGCCGCCATCCTCCCGATTAAGTGAGGTCAGTTTCAGATCAGCTCCGTAATGATGGGCAAATGAGAGCAGGATGATCTCGCTTAATTCAATATCGCTTTTATTTATGTAGCGGATTGTTTCACTGGCGCTAAGAGTGCGAGCGTCATAGTCAAACACCGCATCGATCGAATAGAGTGTTCGTTGCAGATCGGTGGGGATATCTGGAGAGGTAGGTTGTGCTTCAGCTACCGACGGGGTGTCGGCTTGCGCAGGAATTACTGATGGGGTTTCAATGACAGGATCCGGGAGTTGGGTTGGGCTTGCAGTGCAGGCGGCAAGCAATACAAAGGCCAGTAGCCCAAGAGTTCGCATTGCATCACCCCACGCGCACGGGGGCGAAGCTAAAGCGGTGCTGCAGACAAGGGCCGTGCTTTCGTATGGCCGCAATGTGTTCTTCCGTGGCATACCCTTTATGGGAGGCAAAGCCGTAGCGCGGGAACCGCGCATCCAGGCCGCGCAATACGGCATCGCGCTCCACTTTGGCGATGACCGAGGCTGCCGAAATGCTTAGGCAGCGCGCATCCCCGCCCAGGATCGCGGTCTGGGGCAAGTGCACTTTTTCGAGTGAAATGTAATCCAGCAACAAATGTTGGGCTGCCGCTGGCAAAGCTTTAAGGGCGCGGCGCGCGGCCAGCTTGGTGGCAGGCACAATGCCGTAGCGATCGATCTCTTTGCAGCTGGCCCAACCGACGGCACTAGCCAACGCCTTTTCTTTGATGACCGGCGCCCATTCCTCGCGTTCTTCCGGCGCCATCTGCTTGGAATCGCGCACCCCGAACAATTCAGCCAGGATAGTGGTGCGCGCGGGCAGGATCACCGCCCCGGCATAGACCGGGCCGGCCAGCGCTCCCCGGCCCACTTCGTCGATGCCGGCCACCCGGATGAGACCGGTGGCCCACAGCGCGTCCTCAAAGCCCAGACTGGGGAAACGCGGCACTCGCGTAAGGTCAAGTTCCGCGGCCATAGAGCCCTCGGCGGGCGTTGTTGCGGATGCGGAGCAGGTCGAAGAAGATGTGGAAGGAATCATGGATCGGGCGCAGGTGGCTTTGCGGGCTGTAATACCAGGGGATAGGTAGCTCGATAATAGAATACCCGCGCAGCCGCGCCACGTAAAGAATTTCCACGTCGAAAGCCCAGCCCATAATGGTTTGTTTGGAAAAGAGATCTTCGGCCACCGTGGCCCGGAAACACTTGAAGCCACATTGCGTGTCCTGCAATCCCGGCAACGCCATCAAACGGATGAGGGTATTGATCATTCGACCGCCCAGATGCCGGTAACCGGGCTCGTTGTAACGCACTGCGCCGGGCGCTTCGCGTGAGGCGATGACGATATCGGCTTCCTTTTGCTGCGGGGGCAGGAAGCGGTTGACCTGGTCGATTGGCATGGAGAGGTCGGCATCGATCATCATGCGATATTGCCCTGCGGCGGCTAGCATGCCATGGCGCACGGCCAATCCTTTGCCGCGGTCACCCGCCCGCAGCACGCGAAAGGCGCTGTGGTTTTTAATAAAGGCCTGCGCCACCTCAAAAGTATGGTCGGCACTGCCGTTTTCGATGACCAGTACTTCACTGGAATAAGACTGGGATTGTAGGAAATCGTGAATTCTCTGCAGGGTATCGGGAAGCCTTTGCTCCT
>DATBWP010000188.1:0-2904 GCA_036514735.1 Anaerolineales bacterium | reverse complement strand
CAGGATCTCTTCGATCCGCGCCGAAACTTCAAGCAGTATGTCGAAGCTATTCAAGGCCAGTTGGAGCGGCGCGCCGCAGTGCCGCTGGCCATACGCAGCGCGGTGGCGTGGACGTATCCTCTCTTGCAGCGGGCAGGGTTGAGATGATCGGATCCTTCGCCAGAAGCATCCGCCAGCGCCTGGGGAAGCAAAGCTCGCCTGAACTTTATTACATCGCCCCGGGAGTCAATTGGATCCTGGATTGGATCGGAACTTACATCACGGGCGAGGTTGAAAGGCAATTTGGCTTAAAGGCGCATGCGGTAAACGCTGCAAGCGGGCTTTCCAACCAGATCTTGCATTACGCTTCGTTGTGGGAAATGGCCGGCTATGTGCACACCAAGCTGAGCGAACGCAATGCAAACGTGGGGACTATTTTTCACGGCTTGAAAGACGCCCCGCTGTTCCAGGAAGCCATCAACACTGTCTTGGCGAACGAAAAGAAATTCGCCAAGGTGCATACCGCCAGCAAAATCATGGAGGAGCGCTTGATAGCCTGGGGCATTCCTGCCCAAAAGTTAGTCCGCATCCCCCTGGGTGTTGATCTGAAATGGTTTCGCCCCGCTGGCTTTGAGAAAAAGGCCGAAAGGCGAAAAGAACTGGGGATACCAGAAGATGCTATTTGCATCGGTTCATTTCACAAAGATGGGGTTGGAAGGGAGGAGGGCAACGAACCTAAGCTCATCAAGGGGCCAGATGTATTATTGAAGGTGATCGAGAAAGTGCACAAAGCGCACCCAGTGTTTGTACTACTAAGTGCGCCGGCGCGCGGGTATGTGAAAGCCGGGCTCGAACGCGCCGGGGTTCCCTACCGGCATATCGTTTTGGATGATTATTTGCAGATCCCCAGGCTGTACCAGGCGCTGGATATTTACCTGATGACTTCAAGGGAGGAAGGTGGACCTAATGGGGTGCTCGAAGCCATGGCCACGGGTATCCCCGTGGTGGCAACGCGCGTAGGCATGGTGCCGGATTTGATCGACTCAGGAGTTAATGGCTTGGTAGTCGAAAGTGAAGACGTGGACGGGTTAGTGGCCTGCGTTACCCAGCTTATTGCCCAACCCAAATTGAGGAAACAATTATTGAAACAAGGGCTTCAGACGATCCAAGATTACGACTGGGTGTAGATCGCCGCCCGCTATTACCACGAGATCTACAGACCCATATTGGACGAAATTACTCCCTAGGGTCAGGCAAGCGCTGAATGAGCTCACAACGTTCTATTGAGTTAGTGCTTTTCTTCACCCGCGGCGTATCCCTGCGTATTTGGGACGAGGCTGGGATCTTGGCGCGCGAAGTGGCGCTCTATCAAAAACTGATGGAGCACGGAGCGCAAGTAAGCTTCGTGACTTATGGAGACAAGAGCGAGACCACTCTGGCTAACAGCATCCCGGGAATTCACGTCCTTAATAACCGTTGGGACTTACCGATCGAGTGGTATCAACGCAAACTGGAGTTGTTCCCACCCAAAGGGGCAGTATTTAAAAGCAACCAGATCGATGGCGCCGAGGTTGCCCTGGCCGCCGCGCGGCGTGCGGGAGCCAGGTTTGTGGTGCGCTGCGGGTATTTATTGTCTGCGGTTGAGGCACAGACACATGGGGCAGATTCCAGGCAAGCACAGCGCGCGCGTAAGCTAGAGAATGAAGTATTCACTCAAGCGGACTGGATTTGCGTAACAACCCAGGCCATTGCGCTCGCTGTCCAGGATGAGTACTCAGTGCCTGTCGGAAATATTTCGATCGTACCCAATTATGTGGACGTGGACCGATTTAAGCCCATGCCGCAGCCTGACGTTCATGAAAAAATCCGGATTGGATTTGTAGGCCGGCTCGCTTGGGAAAAGAACCTTGAACCCCTGGTCGACGCAGTGGCTGGCTTGAATGTCGAGCTGTTTCTGGTCGGAGAAGGCCCGCTAAAGTCGCAGCTTGCTGCTCAGGCGGCAGTTAAGGCAGATGTTAAGTTTTTGGGAAGAATGTCTAATTTAGATCTGCCCCAATTCCTAAACTCCTGCGATATTTTCGTTTTGCCATCCCTCTACGAGGGTCATCCGAAGGCTTTGCTGGAAGCCATGGCTTGTGGTTTAGCCGTGATCGGTACGCGGGTGCCGGGAATCCGCGAGCTGGTTGTGGATGGCGATAACGGCATCCTGTGCGAACCCGACACCGACAGTTTGCGCCAGGGAATCGAACGGCTGATAGAAAATGCGCCATTGCGGGCCCGGTTGGGGCAGCGGGCGCGCGGCTATGTACAGCAACACTTCGCGTTAGAGCGCATTGTTGAATTGGAGTTTGCCATGCTCACCAAGCTGGTCGCATAACCTATGCCCAAAGTTACCGTGCTGATGGCTGTGCACAATGGCGAGCCCTATTTGCAACAGGCGGTTCAAAGCATTCTGGGTCAGAGCTTTCAGGATTTTGAATTCCTGATCGTTGACGATGCCTCCACAGACAATAGCGGTAAATTGCTTTCCGGCCTTTCCAATGCAAAAGTGCGCATCATCGCTAATGGCAAGCAACTCGGGCTTTCGAGTTCACTTAACCAAGGGATTGAGGCGTCTGAAGGCACGTATATCGCCCGCATGGACCACGACGACATCAGCCTGCCAGAGCGGCTATGGAAACAGACGGCTTTTTTGGATGCGCACCCGGAGGTTGACGTGATCGGCAGTTGGGCGCAAACCCTGGGGCTGCAACCGGCACAAATCTGGCGTTACCCGACCCTGGACGAAGATATACGCAGTGAGTTTATTTTTAATTCCTCACTGGTACATGGCTCAGTGATGCTGCGCAAGGCGACCTTTGATCGGCACCAACTGCGCTATGATGCGACCATCGCCCGTGCTCAGGATTACGAGCTGTGGACCCG
>DATBWP010000187.1:0-6677 GCA_036514735.1 Anaerolineales bacterium | reverse complement strand
AAATCCACGCTGGCTGACCGCATGTTGCAGCTCACCGGTACGATCTCGGCGCGGGATATGACCGAGCAGGTCTTGGACACTATGGACTTGGAGCGCGAAAAGGGTGTCACGATCAAGGCTTCGGCTGTGCGCATGCAATACCAAGCCCAAGACGGCCAGCCCTACGAACTCAACCTGATCGATACGCCCGGGCACGTGGATTTCGGCTACGAGGTCAGCCGCGCCCTGGAAGCCTGCGAAGGGGCGCTGCTGGTGGTGGACGCCACCCAGGGTATCCAGGCGCAGACGCTGGCCAACCTGTATATGGCGCTGGAATCCGACCTAGAGATCATCCCGGTGATCAACAAGATCGACATGCCCGCAGCCGACCCGGATGGGGTGGCCAAGGAAATCAGCCAACTGTTGGGCACCCCGGAAGAGAGCATTCTGCGCATCTCGGCCAAGTCCGGGGTGAACATCGAGGCGGTGCTGGAAGCCGTGGTGCAGCGAGTGCCTGCGCCCAAGGGCGACCCGGATGCGCCCCTGAGGGCGCTTATTTTCGACTCGCATTACGACGCTTACAAAGGCGTGGTGGCTTATATCCGCGTGGTGGATGGGCGCATTGAGGGCATGGAGACGCTGCGCCTGATGGTCACCGGCGCCGAACTGAAGCCGATCGAGATCGGCACCTTTTCGCCCGGGCTGACCCCGGCTAAATCGCTTGAGGCGGGCGAGGTCGGCTATGTGGCCACGGGGCTGAAGACGGTGGCCGAATGCCGCGTGGGCGATACCTTCACCTATAAAGCAAGGCAGGCTGACGGACCGCTGCCGGGCTACCGCCAGGTGAAGCCCATGGTGTTTGCGGGCATCTACCCGGTGGAAGGCGACGATTACCCCGAATTAAAAGAATCCCTTGAAAAACTACAATTGAACGATGCTTCATTGATATACGAACCAGAAGTGTCGCAGGCGCTGAACTTCGGCTTCCGCTGCGGCTTTCTAGGCATGTTTCACATGGAAATCATCCAGGAGCGCCTGGAACGCGAATACGACCTGGACATCATCGTCACCGCGCCCTCGGTGGCCTATGAGGTGCTGTTGCAAAATGGGGAACTTCTTCGCATCGCTTCGCCGGCGGCTTTGCCAAACGAGGGCAGCATTGCCGAGGTGCGCGAACCGTGGATGGATATCCAGATCTTTACTCCCACGTCTTACTATGGACCCGTGATGGACCTGGTGACCAAGCGCCGCGGTATTTATATCGATGAGGCTTATCCAGCTACCGAGCGGGTGCAACTGAGCTTCGAGATCCCTCTGGCCGAGATCATCGTTGATTTCTTTGATCAACTCAAGTCGGTCACGCGCGGGTATGCCTCACTCGATTACCATTTCAAGGAATACCGCGCCGATGAGCTGGTGAAACTGGAGATCCATGTCAACCAGGAGCCGGTGGATGCTTTCACCACCATCGTGCATAAGGACGCGGCCTATCACAAAGGACAGGCCGTGATCACCAAGCTCAAGGATTTGATTCCGCGCCAACTCTTCGTCGTGCCGATCCAAGCGGTCTCCGGTGGGCGGGTGATCTCGCGGGCCAACGTAAAAGCCATGCGCAAAGACGTGCTGGCCAAATGCTATGGCGGCGACGTGACCCGCAAACGCAAATTGCTGGAGAAGCAGAAAAAGGGCAAGAAACGCATGAAGATGGTGGGCAGCGTAGAAATTCCGCAGGAAGCCTTTTTGGCGGTGCTGCGCCTGGGCGATGAATAACGCGAAGCAAGCCACCAAGCGGCCAAGCGCCATTTGGCTGCGCCTGCTGCCCGGATTGCTGGTCAGCGTGGCGGCGATCGCGGCGTTAGTTGCGTTCGTCGATCTGAGCGAAGTTCAGAAAGCGTTTTCGCAGGTGGAATTAATCCCCGCCCTGCCGCTGGTGGTGGCGCTCTTTCTTGGCACGGTGGGAGCGCGCGCCATGGCCTGGCGGACGACCTTGCAAGAGCAGCCCAGTTTTCGTGACAGTTTCTTCGTACTCAACCAAGGATATTTGCTCAATAACATCCTGCCGTTTCGTCTCGGCGAACTAGGCAGGGCGCTGCTGCTTGGCGGGCGGACCGGCTTGAGCTTTTGGCGGGTTTTACCCAGCATCGTCGTGGAGCGTCTTTTTGACCTGGGGTTTGCCGCCATCTTATTGTTTAGCTCGCTGCCTTATGTCATTGGCGCCGAATTTGCAAGTACGAGCGGAGTTGTGGCGGTCAGCGCAGTGGTCATCGTTTTTGTGGTGTTATTCGTTATGGCCACGCGTCCAGCCTGGGTCTTGCGGGCGGCGAACTTTACGACGCGCCCCTGGCCCAAGTTCCAGGCCTGGGTGGAGGTGCAGCTTGGGCACTTTTTAGAAGGGCTATCTTCACTCAAAGAACCGGCGCGCTTCCTGCGTATCGCTTTATGGATGTTGCTTACCTGGGTTTTCAACCTGGCCTGGTATTACACACTGCTGAGAGTATTCTTTGGCGAGGCTACCTGGCTGTGGGCGAGCTTTAGCATTGCGGTTGCCTCGGTGGGGGTTGCGCTGCCGTCCACGCCTTCCTATATTGGTGTATTGGAAGTAGCCCTGGTTGGGTCGCTTAGTTTGCTGGGGGCGGATGAGAGCGTGGCCCTGGCCTATGCGCTGGTAGCCCACGTTATTTACTTCGTGGTCACGGCTATCCTCGGCATCATCGGTTTTTGGCAGCAGGGGCAATCTTTGGGATCCATCTACAATCAACTGCTTTCGCGTTCTGAGGCAAAATAAGCGCATGCCTGACCGTTATCTGATCACGGGAGGCGCCGGTTTTATCGGCTGTAACTATGCCGATTATTTGCTGGGGCGCGGCGCCCAGGTGACCATCTTCGACAACCTTTCGCGGCGCGGCGCGGACAAAAATCTGGCCTGGCTGCGCGAGGAGCACGGCGGCGACGCATTCGAGTTGCTGATCGGGGATGTACGTGACCCCGGCGCCCTGGATGAGGCCGCGGCCGAGGCGGACGTTATCGTGCACCTGGCGGGGCAGGTGGCGGTGACCTCTTCGGTAGTCGACCCGCGCATCGATTTCGAGACCAACGCCCTGGGCAGCTTTAATGTGCTGGAGTCGGCGCGCAAAAGCGGGCACAAGCCCTTTGTGATCTATTCCTCCACCAACAAAGTCTACGGCGAAATGACGGAGCATCGCCTGATCGAGCAGAAGACACGCTACCGCTATGCCAGGCTGTCCCATGGCTTGCCCGAAACGCAGCAGCTGGATTTCCACTCCCCTTACGGCCGCTCCAAGGGCACCGCAGAGCAATACGTACGTGATTACGCCCGGATTTACGGCATTCCCAGCGTGGTGCTGCGCCAATCTTGCATCTATGGCCCGCGGCAGTTCGGCATTGAAGACCAGGGTTGGCTGGCCTGGTTCGTGATCGCAGCGGTGTTGCAAAAACCGATCACCATCTACGGCGACGGCAAGCAGGTGCGCGACATGCTGCACGTGCGCGACCTGATCGCTGCCTACGAAGCGGCGGTGGCCCGGCGCAAAAAAGTGGCCGGGCGCATCTACAATATAGGCGGGGGACCAAAGCACACACTGGCCATCTGGGCGGAGTGCGGCCCAATGCTGGAGAAACTACTAGGGCGCAAGATCCCAGTGAAGCGCGACAAGGTGCGACCTGGCGACCAGAAGGTGTACATCAGCGACATCCGCAAAGCGCAGAAGGAACTGGGCTGGGCGCCAACCATCGGTGTGGAGCAGGGGGTGGGCGAACTTGTGGATTGGGTGCAGGCTCAGCGTAGCTTGTTCGATTAGCTTACGTTACACTCGAGGACGTGCGCATCCTCACCGTCCTCACTTATTACCGACCCCATACCAGTGGATTGACCATTTATGCCGAGCGGCTGGCCAAAGCGCTGGCGCGGGGCGGCCACAGCGTGACGGTGCTCACCTCGCAGTTCGAGGCGGGGCTGCCGCTGGAGGAAATGCAGGATGAGGTGCGCATCCGGCGGGTGCCGGTGCTGGCGCGGGTGAGCAAGGGCGTGATCATGCCCGCGCTGGGGCGCCTTGCTTCTCGCGAGTTGCGCAAGCACGATGCGCTGCTGCTGCACCTGCCGCAGTTCGACGCGGCCGGGCTGGCGCTGCGCGGCCAGCTGTGGAAAAAGCCGACCATCATCATCTATCACTCCGACTTGATCCTGCCGCCGGGCTTATTCAATAGGCTGGTCGGTTTCGTGGTCAATCTGATGAACAACCTGGCGGCGCTGTTCACGCACCGCATCTCCTCTTACACGCAGGATTTTGCCAGCCATTCCCCTTATTTGAAGCGTTTCGCCAGTAAGGTGCGGGTGATCTCACCGGCGGTCGAGCTGCCTGAGACGGCGGCAAAGGAGGCGGCTGCTTTTGCGGCGCGGCACAATACGGAGAAGCGCCATCCGGTGATCGCCATGGCCACGCGCTTCGCCGCCGAAAAGGGGGTCGAGCTGCTGCTGGAGGCGTTACCCGAAGTGGTGGCGCGGTATCCGGAAGCTATGGTGTGGTTCGCAGGGCAATACAAAGACGTGCTAGGCGAAGAGGCTTATCTTGAATCTCTGCGACCGCGGATCGAGAAGTATCAGGTGCAAGGCCAGTGGACCTTCTTAGGCACCTTGAGCATGCAGGAGATGGCCGCCTTCTATGCCAACATCGATCTGCTGGTGGTGCCCAGCACTAATTCCACCGAGACCTTCGGCTTTGTGCAGATCGAAGCCATGATGAATGGCAAGCCGGTGGTGGCCGCCGACCTGCCGGGAGTGCGGCAACCTGTGCGCCTGAGCGGTATGGGCAGAGTGACCCCGGTGGGGGATGCCGCGGCTTTAGCGCGCAACATGCTGGAGGTGCTGGCACATCCGGAGCAATACCGTGGAGACCCAAGCCGGCTGCGGACCGAATTCAGCCCGGATACATGCGCGGCGCGGCACGCCGAGCTGTTCGAAGAGATCCAAGGGGATCTGACGAAAAGGGATTAGGGATCGGAGATTAGAGATCGGGTAGTGGAGATTGGAAAGTAGTAGTTAGTAATTTAGGAAGCACACAGGTGAATTTGCGATGAACAAAAAGGAAAACCCATTCCTTTGGCCGATGCTGCAGAGCCTGCCCTATTTCCGGGCGCTGCTGCGGGCGGTGGAGGCGGAATTCTATGGCGAGTTCGAACTGGCCGCGCCGGTATTGGACCTGGGCTGCGGCGACGGGCATTTTGCCAGCCTGGTGTTCGAGCAAGCTATCGACGTGGGCATTGACCCCGCACTGGCCTCTTTGCGTGAAGCCAAGCAGTACGGGGCCTACAGGCTGCTGCTGCAAAGCGAAGGGGCGCGGCTGCCTTTCCCGGAGGCGTATTTTGGTGCCGCGTTCAGCAATTCCGTGTTGGAGCATATCCCCGATCTGCAAGCGGTGCTGAACGAAACGGCGCGAGTGATGAGGGCGGGCGGGCTTTTTCTTTTCTGCGTGCCAAATCACCGCTGGCAGGCATCTTTATCGGTGAGCAATTTTCTAAGGCGCGTGGGCTTGAGCCGCATGGCAAAAGCCTACGTGCGCATGTTTACGCGCATCTCGCGCCATACCAATCTGCTCTCTCCGGAAGAGTGGCGGGAGCGATTGGCGCAGGCAGGGTTTGGCCTCGAGCGGTACTGGCATTATTTTCCCCCGGCAGCGGTGCACGCACTGGAGTGGGGCCATTATTTTGGGTTGCCGAGCTGGGCGGCGCGGTTGTTGACCGGGCGCTGGATCCTGGCGCCTGCTCGCTGGAACCTGGCGCTGACCGAGCGCCTGGTGCGCCGGCAGGCTCAGGGCGGGGCGAACGAACAAGGCGCTTACACCTGGTACGTGGCGCGGCGGAGATAAGCTTCCTTAGGAAGGAATGGAAGCCTGGCTAACGCCATTTGCATCCCTTCCCTGCGATAAAATCAACGCCAACCTGCTCCCCGGAGCAAGTCCAACCCAGCAATGCCCGAACCCAGTGTCCTCGATTACGTCAAGGCTTTGCTTTCCTTTCATCGCGGCCAGCTGCCGGCGATACCCGCGTCAGCTAAGAGGGGAAAGGCGCCGGCAAAGATTGTGCGGGCGAAGAGGCCCCAAGTTCAGACCAGCGTTCCCGCAATGGCTCTTCCCTGGCGAAGCGGACTTGCCCTGCTGCTTTTCCTGATGGCGCAGGTGTTTTGGCTGCCCCCGCGAACTGCCTGGATGTGGGGGTTCGCGTTGGCAGTAGCGGCGACGCTGTGCGCGATGTGGGCGGCGCAGCGAGGGGAATGGCGTCTGCCACAGATCGAACAGGCCCGAGTTGAGCGAAAAAGCCTGATTTTCCGCCGGTTACCCCTGGGATTCGGCTTGCTGGGATTTGCGCTGACCTTTTTGTTTTCGGGCAACAATCGCTTCACTGGCCTGAATGTCAGCCTGTGGCTGCTCAGTATCGGGTTGGTCCTGGCCGCCTTTTGGCAGTTTCCGCAAAGCCCGCGGGCAAGCTGGAAGAAGTTCATGGATAGGATACGGCAACCAGTGTGGGGCGTGCAGATCTCGCGCTGGACGCTGATGCTGCTGGCTGCCTTCGCGGTGATCGCCTTTTTCCGTTTCTCGCAATTGGCAAGCATGCCGGCTGAAATGATCAGTGACCATGCCGAGAAGCTGCTGGACGTGAACGAACTGTTCAATGGCAGCAGGGCG
>DATBWP010000186.1:0-6276 GCA_036514735.1 Anaerolineales bacterium | reverse complement strand
TTAACCAGCGCAGCGAAAAGAGCCAATCCAATGCCAGTTGGATGCGGGAAGCCAGCGTCGGCCGCCGCAGCCGGGCAAGGAAGAAAAAAATCGCCGAGCCCGCAAGCACCACTAGCGCGGGCCACCATGGGATTGGTGCCTGTGGCGCAAACGAAGGCAGGAGGCCGAGGCCAAGAAAAATAAAGGCCAACGGGACGAGTGTAAGTCCCAGCCATTGGATGGTGCGCATCCAGGTCTCGGGACTCAAAGGCTCTAACGAGGGTTCGAGGGCACGGCGCAGCCAGCCAGCCAACATGGCCGCTTGTATAGCCAAAAAAGTAAAGACCAGCGGAGAAGCCCAATTAACATAGATCTTCCCACCCCAATAGCCGGCTGTATAAGGAAAGCCGCTCAACAGCAAAAGGACCAACACAGCCATCACGACACGGAAGCGCGAGGCGTGCTGCACTAGAAGGAGCATGCCTTGCCCCAGCAGCAAAACCAACGAAAAAGCCACCGCTGTCTGCCCGTGCCCACCTAGGGCTGCGGCAGCCACCAGCGCAGCCATACCCAGATCCCAAAAAGAGGGCCGATTAGCACTAGTATTCAACACCCAATTACCGGCTGCATAAGCAGCCGGTAACAAGGTGAGCAATAACAAGGTGGAACGCATTGGTTCAGCCATAGTCCCGCTGCGGGCCAGCAAGACCAAACTGGGTGCCAGGAGTAGCAGCGAGGATGCGGACTGGTGTAGCCCACTGTAGCTCCCCATCCGCAGGTACGGAGCCCATAAACCAAGGCGCAGGGTTGTTGACAAAAAGATCAAGGTGTTGGTCAGCTCCTGTCCATAAAACGCAAACATCCAGGCGGCGAACAACAAGCCCATCCCCAGCAACGAGATGGCCAGTTTCTGCACGACCTTTTGGCGTTCCTCTCCAGATTTTGGCTCAAACAACAAGAAGACAAAACCAAGCACATCCAGAAAAGTCCAGGTAAACAAAAATGTGAGCGGGTCTCCGGCAGGCAGGGTCAGTAAACTGGCCGCGCCGATGGCGAGGGTAGGCGCCCATGCAAACCATGGGGCGGTCATCGCTTCGCGCACCCGCCCTAGCAAAAGGGCCACCAGCATGCTGCTGACTGCAAAGGCCAACGGCCAGGAGACGTCGTCGAGTACAAACGTCGCCGAATACTCCAATCCTTCCCCCACCCACCAAAATGAGAAGCTGCTGTGTAGGGGCAGTTGCAGGCGCAGAAAGAGCAGGCTGACCCAGGCCAGCAAAGAACCTCCCAGAGCCAAAAGCCAATTGGAACGAAAACCGCGCTGCAAATTGCTTAGGCTGAGCGCGAGCAGCGTAACCAGCAAGATAGCAACAGGAAGGAAAAGCAGCATGCTAGAGGAATTGGCCTGTGCCGCGCAGCAGGTATCGCCCCTGGCCGGCTTTGCCAAGCCAGCGGTCGCCATCGACGATCAAGCAGCCACGTAAAAATACTTTGCTGGGAAAGCCTTTGAGTTTGACTCCCTCAAAAAGATTGTAATCAGTACGATGCTTGCTGACTGCACGGCCGTAGATGAGCTTGCGTTCGGGATCCCAGAGGACGATATCGGCGTCGGAACCGGGCAGCAAGGCACCCTTGCGCGGATACAAGCCGAAGATCTTGGCCGGATTGGTGCTAACCAGGGCGACGAATTGCTGCGGGGTCAGTTTCCCGGTGCCCACTCCAAAGGTCCACATGATGGGCAAACGGTCGCCTACCATGGGAAGGCCGTTCGGGATCTTGGTGAAATCTCTCGCCCCTAATTCTTTGCCAGGGATGGCGACCGGTCTGCCTTCATAGTCGATCGGTCGCGCCCCATCATAGAAAAATGGGCAATGGTCGGTACCGATCACCTGGAACGCTTGAGTAGTTAGCCCTTTCCACAGGGCTTCATTATCCTGCTTCGTGCGCATCGGTGGGGAGCAGACCCATTTGGCGCCGTCAGGCCGCGCCAGGTCAGATTCAGTGAAAAATAAATATTGGGGGCAGGTCTCACCCATGGCTTGCACGCCCCGCTGGCGGGCATAAGTCAGCTGCTCCAGCTCGCCGGCGCTGTTCATATGCACAATGTAAAGCGGCGCGCCGGCCTGCGCAGCCAAGGCGCAGCCGCGCAGCACGGCCTCCACCCCGCCCCAGGCAGGCCGCGTGTGGGCTTGCCATTCGGGGGCGGTATGTCCGGCAGCCAGTGCTTGCGCCACCAACACGTCGATCATGTCTCCATTCTCGGCATGCAGCATAGTGAGCAGGCCATGTTGGCGCGCGGTTTGCATCAGGCGGAAGATCTCGCCGTCCTGCAGGCGCAGACGACCATTGTAAGCCATAAAAACTTTGAGGGTGCTGATGCCCAAATCAGGCAAGAGGGGGATCTCGGCCAGGATGCTTTCATCCAGCCGAGTAATATTCATATGGAAGCCCCAATCTATTGCGGCCTTGGGATCGGCCTTAGCATGCCAGGCCTCGACGCCGGGGCGCAAAGGACCGCTGGGCGGCTGGGGAACAAAATCTATGACTGTGGTAGTCCCACCGAAAGCGGCCGCCTTGTGGCCGGTGTAATGATCGTCTGAGGACACCGTGTCAAACATCTCAAGGTCGAAATGAGTATGCGGGTCCACGCCACCCGGCATCACCAGGAGACCGGAAGCATCCACGATCTCTGCATCTGGGGCGTTCAGGCCAGCGCCGATCTCTTGGATCGTCTCGCCATCGATGAGGATATCCGCCTTGGCGCTGCCTTCGTGGGTTACCAAAGTGCCAGACTTGATCAACAGCATGCTAGTCCTCACCAAGGTCGTTGAAGAACGCGGCGCCCAAGCCGCGCATGTTGATGTAAGACAGCATTTCCGGATCGAAGGGAAATTCAGGTTGGTGCACCGTGGAATACTGTTGCTTTTCCTTGGCGCGTTCGCGCAGGGCATGAAAAAGCACCTGGCGCTCTTCGTCGTGGACGCTCAAGTCATCCATGTTCCTGGCCTCCTTCAGGCGTTCGCCCGTTGTGTAAAGAAAAGTCAGCCGTTTCCATTTGCCTGCAGGAATAGGTCGGGGGAGGGTCTCTAGTAGGCCAAGCGAGATTTTGAAATATTCATGATCTGCCCGCGGCCCTTCGCCTTCTTCCTTGAAAAGCTGCTGGCGGGTCACCAATTCATGCCCGGTAACCGGGGCAACCAGTTCGATGCACCAGCGATGACCCACCCCAAAACTGGCTGGTTGGTAGAAAGCCAGGTAATCGACCGCCACCACCCGCGGCGCTGTGCGCAAGGGTATACGATACCAGCCCAACACACGGGCGATCTCCAGATCGCGCGGCGATGGCAGAAAGGCGACCAAAATTAGATCATTTGGACTTGGAAGATTGGGCATAGCAAGCCGCTGCTTGCGAGCAATTGTACTTTAGGCAAGATTTACAAAAAATGCAACCCGCAATATATAAGATATTGCGGGTTGCATCGGGCGTAATTAACTCTGTAAGCCGACTTTTGCGTTGAATTCCCCTACCAGGGCGTCGATCTCCGGGGCCAGGCGCTGGGTACGCGTCCAGTAGTCCGGGTCGTGCCATTGCGCCTGGATCTCCTCATAGGTCCGACCTTGCTGCTCCACCCAGGTGTAGTACTTGAGGTTATGGATGCGGCGCCGGTCTTGCTCGTTGCATTCCAGCATATTTTCGGTATTCTCGCCCAACAGGTAACGGGCCTGGTCGGCGGCTGCCTGTTGTTCGCTGTATGCGCCCATTTCAGCGTGCATTTCTTCCAGGCGGCTGCCATACAGCTCCATGGAATCGGTCAGCACGGTGAGCAGTACATCCTCTGAACCCAGGTTGTAATACTTCGCCATTTTGATGCACGAAAGTACGTTAGCGATGCCGGAGAAACCAAGCAGGTCGAGTTTATCCACGAAGGCTTCTGGCACTCCGCTCTTCACCAGGTGCTTGCGCCCGGTGGGTTCGTTGAATAGCCGCGCCAGGTTGACCACCGCGGTGTCATCGATGGCAATGACCAAATCGGTGTTCTTGACAT
Source organism: Anaerolineales bacterium (assembly GCA_036514735.1). Lineage (GTDB taxonomy): Bacteria > Chloroflexota > Anaerolineae > Anaerolineales > UBA11579 > JAMCZK01. The sequence goes on along the minus strand of DATBWP010000186.1, from coordinate 2,251 downwards.
TATGGATCCAGGGCACATGCTTATCGCCAATACCTTCGATGCGATGGGCGCCGAAGCCATTTTCCAGCAGGGTCGGGCACTGCAGCGCTTCGCAGGCTGCCACTTTGCTGCTGGGGAAGGCCTGCTTCATATAATCTCCGCTGGCGATGGTGCCGGCCGAACCGGTGGTTAGCGCCAAGCCGCGATAAGTTCCCTTGCCCAGGGTCTGCTCCAGCACGTCTTGCATGGCATGGCCGGTTACTTCGTAATGCCACAAATAGTTGCCGAACTCTTCGAACTGGTTGAAGATCATTAGGTCCTGGCCGGAGCGGCGTAGTTCCCAGCATTTGTCAAAAATTTCCTTGACGTTTGATTCGCTGCCGGGAGTCTTGATCACTTCCCCCGCCACCTTGGAGAGCCACTCGAAGCGTTCTTTGCTCATGCCCTCTGGAAGAATGGCGATGGATTGGCAACCCAACAAGGCTGAGTCATAGGCGCCCCCACGGCAATAATTGCCGGTGGAAGGCCAGACTGCCTTTTGGGTGGTTGGGTCGAACTGGCCGGTAACCAGCCGCGGCACCAGGCAGGCAAAGGCCGCGCCCACCTTGTGAGCGCCGGTGGGAAACCATTTACCCACCAGCGCGATGATGCGCGCCGGAACCCCAGTCAGGCTGGAGGGAAATTCGATGTAATTAACGTTGCCATAACCCCCACCTTTGGGTTTCGGCTCGTTCTTCCAGGTGATGCGGAACAGGTTCCGCGGATCCACATCCCACAACCCGATCTTGGCCAGTTGCCCTTTAATTTCTGCGGGCACCCGGGTTGGGTCTTTTTGCTGAGCGAAGGTGGGAATAATGATGTTTCGTTCGCGGGCGCGCTGCACGCCCCGCGCCATACGGTCCTGCATTACAGTGAGATCGATCATCGTGAAACTCTTTTCCTTGGGGAAGATAGTTTTTCCGGACCCTGGCGTACGATGTAAAGCGGGCGCCCGCGAGCTTCATCATACAGACGCCCGATATATTCGCCCAGGATCCCCAGAGAGATTAACTGCGCGCCGCCAAAGAACAAAACGGCGATCAACGTGGTGGCCTGACCAAAAAAGGCGGCGGAACCCAGCAAGCGCAAAGCAATCACCACCGGGATGGCGATGATGGCTACCCCAGCGGAGATGAAACCGAGATAGGTGGCCAATTGCAAGGGGAAGAAAGAGAAACCGGTGATGGCCGTCAATGCCAGGCGCACCATGCGCGGCAAGGTGTAGTGGGTTTCGCCGGCGTAGCGCGCCGCCCGGTCGTAAGGCACCCCGACCTGGCGGAAACCAACCCAGGCCGACATGCCGCGTAAAAAGCGGTGATGTTCGCGCATCTGGTTGAGCACATCCACCACGCGGCGGTCCATCAGGCGAAAATCGCCTGTATCCAGGGGGATTTCGATATCCGTGATGCGGTTGATCAGCCGATAGAAGAAAGAGGCTGTTATGCGCTTAAACCACGATTCACCTTTGCGCTTGCGGCGCACGGCATAGACCACCTCGAAACCGTCACGCCAGTTAGCGATCAGCTCGGGAATGACCTCCGGGGGATCTTGCAGATCGGCGTCGATCAGGATCACCGCCTGGCCGCGCGCATAATCCATGCCGGCCGTCACGGCGATCTGGTGGCCAAAATTGCGGGCGAACAACACCGGCCGGATGTGTTTGTCTTTGGCCGCCTGCTCCAAAATCAGCTCGGGCGAACGATCCTTGGAACCGTCATCGACAATGACCAATTCCCAAGGCTCGCCCAGCTTCTTCATAACGGTTGCAACCCGCGCAAAGAACTCCGGCAGGCTTTCCGCCTCGTTCCACACCGGCGCAACCACCGAAAACACGGGGGCTTTGCTCAATCTGCCACCTCAAGGGCGCGGCGCAACGCAGCTAAAGTAGGTTCGATCACCGGAGCTTCCGCCACGGCTTTGCGCGCCGCATTGACATCCTTCAAACCCGATCCGGTATTCAACACCAACACCGGATCGCCTGCTCCGATTAAACCCGATTCCAACGCTTTGCGCAGGCCGGCAAAGGCGGCCGCCCCTGCCGGTTCGGCAAAGATGCCATACCGCCCCAGCTCCGCAACTGCAGCCAAAATCTGGGCATCAGACACCTTAATATAGGCGCCGGTGGTCTGCGTGGCGGCACGCAAGGCGCGCAAGCCATCATTAGGGAGATTGACCGAAATGCTGTCAGCGAGGGTGTTGGCCTCCACGGCTTGAATCACTTCGCTGCCCGCCT
>DATBWP010000185.1:0-13224 GCA_036514735.1 Anaerolineales bacterium | reverse complement strand
CCAGCCGCAGGTGTCCAAGCATCTGCGGGTGCTGGCCCGGGCCGGCCTGGTAGGCATGCGGCCGCTGGCCCAGCAGCGTGTTTACCATTTGCAGCCCAAGCCGTTCAAGGAACTCGACAGCTGGCTGGACACCTTCCGCCCCACCTGGGAAGACCGCCTGGATGTCCTGGAGGACTTTCTGCGCGAGCTGCAAGCTGGCCAAAAGAAACAAAAACCCTAATTCGCCAAAGGATGGACTATGCCCGACGAGCAAACTCAGCAACCGATCAAAGAAGATATCGTGGTAAAACGCATCCTCGCCGCGCCGGTGGAGTTGGTGTGGAAAGCCTGGACTGACCCCGAATATGTGATGCGCTGGTGGGGGCCCAAGCATTACACCTCGCCCTCCTGCCGCATCGACCTGCGCGAGGGCGGCAGCTTCCTGTTTGCCATGCAGGCGCCGCCGGAGCAGGGCGGCGTGGTGCACTACAGCGCCGGGAGCTACAAGAAGATCATTCCATATAAACTGCTGGAATTCACCCAGGGCTTGTCGGATGCGGAGGGCAATCCTGTTGATCCGGCATCCGTGGGCATGCCGCCCGATTTCCCCGCGCAAATCCACACGGTGATCGAGTTCAAAGCCATCCGCCCGGATATGACTGAGCTGATTATCACGGAGCGCGATTGGATCATGGGACAAATGGCGGTGTACTCTTTCGCCGGCATGCACCAATCCATCGATAAGCTGGAAGACAGCGTGAAGCATCACTAAACAGGCGGCAGAAACGTTCTCAACCATAATCACATTCGCCATAAGGAGAAACCCATGCAAAAGATCACTACGTTCCTCTGGTTCAATAACAACGCTGAAGAGGCGATGGAGTTCTATTGTTCCATCTTCAAAAATTCGAAGATCGTAAGCATTGATCGGTATAGAGAACGTCCAGCAGGAGCGCCCGCGGATATCCCCTGGCCTGAGGGCAGAGTGCTGACGGGAGTGTTTGAGCTTGAAGGCCAGCAGTACATGGCGCTTGACGGCGGTCCCCTGTTTCCTTTCAGTGAAAGCATTTCGCTGCTGGTGGATTGCGAGGACCAAGCTGAGGTCGATTACTTCTGGGAGAAGCTTTCTGCGGGCGGGGAGGAAGGCCCTTGCGGCTGGCTCAAGGACAAGTTTGGGCTGTCCTGGCAGGTTGTGCCTGCAGCTTATACAAAAATGATGAAAGACCCTCAGGGAACACCAGCGCAAAAAGAAGCCATGATGAGCGCCCTGTTTAAAATGAAAAAGCTCGACATCGCTCAGCTGAAACAAGCTTACCAGCAGGCAAAATAACCCAGGAACAGAGACTAAAAGAGGCGGCGTAATCGCCGCCTCTTTGGTTGCCCAGAATCCGGTATTATTGCGTCTCGTTGCACCCAGGCTGAGAAGAAAATGACCCTGAAAACTGCCTCTCCCACCCTCGAGCGTTTGCATCCCCTCTACCGGCGGCGCACCTTCGCCATCATCTCGCACCCCGATGCTGGCAAGACCACCCTCACTGAGAAGCTCTTGCTCTATGCCGGTGCCATCGACCTGGCAGGCAGCGTGCGTGCCCGCCGCAACAAGCGCGCCACCGTCTCTGATTGGATGGAGATCGAGAAGAAACGCGGCATTTCTATCTCCTCCAGCGTGCTGCAGTTCGACTTCGGCGGCTACGTGATCAACCTGCTGGATACGCCTGGCCACCAGGATTTCTCCGAGGACACCTACCGCACCCTGGCCGCGGTGGACAGCGCCGTGATGGTGCTGGACGCCGCCAAGGGGGTGGAGCCGCAGACCCGCAAGCTGTTCGAGGTCTGCCGCCTGCGCGGCATCCCCATCTTCACCTTCATCAACAAAATGGACCGGCCGGCGCGGGACCCTATCGCCTTGCTGGACGAGATCCAGGAGGTGCTGGGCATGCAGCCGGTGCCCATGAACTGGCCGATCGGCGATGGGGTGCTTTTTCAGGGGATCGTCGACCGCCTTACCCAGCAGGTTCACCTGTTCACCCGCACCGAGGGCAACGAGCGCAAAGCGCTGGAGACGCAACTCTCCTTGGCAGATTACCTGGCGCTGGACGAGCATCCCGCTCTGGCTGATAAGCTGGAGCAGGACCTGGAGTTGCTGGATGGTCTGGGCATCCATTTGGACGGCCAGGACGTAATGCAAGAGCGGCAGACGCCGGTGTTCTTTGGTAGTGCGCTGACCAATTTCGGCGTCGAGTTGTTTCTGCAAAAGTTCCTGGAACTGTCTCCCCCTCCGCAGGCCTACAAAAGCGATGAAGAGGAAGTCTCACCCCTCGAAGACGGCTTCTCCGGCTTCGTCTTCAAGATCCAGGCCAATATGGACCCCAAGCACCGCGACAGCGTGGCTTTCCTGCGGGTCTGCTCCGGCGCCTTCGAGCGCGGCATGAGCGTGACCCACGCGCCGTCAGGGCGTGAGCTGCGTTTCCCGCGCACCTACAAGACCTTTGCGCGTGAACGCGAAACGGTGGATACCGCCTTGCCCGGCGACATCCTGGCTCTGCCCAGCAACGGGCAGTTCTCCATCGGCGACACCTTCTACGTGGGCAGGAGAGTCCAATACGAGCGCATCCCGCGCTTCGAGGCAGAGCACTTTGCGGTCTTGCTCAACAAGGACGTGCAGAAGAACAAGCAATTCGACAAGGGGCTGCGCCAATTGGAGACGGAAGGGGCCATCCAGGTGCTGTATAACGAAAACACCTCCCGGCGCGAGCCGATCATCGCCGCCGTCGGCCTGCTGCAATTCGAGGTGGTGCTCGCCCGCCTGGAGAACGAATACGGCGTGCGGGCGCAGCTGGAGCCGCTGCCCCACGAGTTGGCTCGCTGGCTGCAGATCGGCGAGGGCGTTTCCATGCAGGCGTTGGCCCGCCAGGACACCATCCTGGCGCGCGACACCAAGGATCAATACGTGATGCTCTTCAAGCATAAATTCATGCTGGACCTGGTGCAGGAGCGATTCCCGAGCATCAAGTTTTCAAAGATCAGCGCGGCGTAACCCGCCGTTAGTTATTCAGAGAAGCCGCGCAGCGGCAGAGCCTGCCCTGAAGTGAAGCGAAGGGAGGAATCCCTTGTTCAAATTCAGCCAGACTAGGCATCTGATTTTCTCAGTCGTTTGTCGTTGCGAGCAATCGCTTGGCTCAGTGTAAACTCCTAGGATGAATCCAAGAGGGTCATATAAAGCTTTACGTAACCACTCTCGAGCAGCAATGCTTGCTGCCATTGAGATTTACAACAAACCAAGAATGACATATCGAGATGAGACCTTCTGTATTTTGCTAATAAATTCGTGGGAGCTATTACTAAAGGCAATTCTAGCAAAGAATAAAAAACGGATTTATTACCCCAAGGAGAGAGGACAGCCCTACCGAACGTTTTCGATTGAGGATGCTTTAGTAAAAACACAGAAATTCTTTCCTTCCTCAATAGGATTTCAACCTGTTAGTAAAAATATTCAGATGTTAATAACTTATCGCAATAACGCAATACATTTCTATAATCAGCGGGCCTTTCAAGTCGTAATCTATGGGTTAGCGCAAACGAGCATAGTTAACTATAGGGATTTGCTATTGTCAAAATTCAATATTGACATTGCAAATGAAATGACTATTAGTCTACTTCCGCTTTCTTTTGGAATTATGCCCGATCCAATCGAATTTTTACAAAAGGCAAAAATAAGAACTCACAAAAATAAAGCCGTTGCACAATATTTGAAAGAAATTTCCATGGCGACAAAAGAATTGGAGTCTCAAGAACTCGATACCACGCGTTTTCTTACAGTTTATACTGTAAATTTACAGTCGGTGAAGAAAGTAACATCTGCTGATATTAAGGTCGCAGTTGCCGGGTTCTCTGAAGGTTCAGAACCTCTTATCGTCGAACGACGAGTTGATCCTAATATTTCACACAGTTGGCGTCAAAAAGATGTTCTTAAAAAGTTAGGCTTTGAGTTGAATGGAATTCGGTTTTCACCCTATACGTTTCAGGCTTTAGTCTGGATGTACGATATAAAAAACAAGCCTCACCTGTGCTGGATACCTAGTGCTACGGGGGGTTCTCCGCAATACTCTCCCGAAATTGCTACACTTCTGTCGCGACTTTCAAAACAAGAAATCCAAACTGCTTTGAAAAACTATAGTGAAAATCAGAAAAAAACACGAAAGCGGTATCATAGCGCAAGTTAGATTCCAATTATGGATAAATGACATAAACCCAGGTATTCTACTCGTCTGATCGGCCACCTTCTTATAACAAGTCAGTATGAAAAAAGGGCTGTTTGTCTATCATCCTAATTCCGTACTGCTTATTTCAACCTAAGAAGCCACCGCACCCAAGTTTTTTATCCAATAATCTAGCCTTTCCGTTGAAATCGAGAACCTTTTTGCGCTGTCCTTAGCGGCCGAAAGGAGCTGAACAGGAATATCTTGAAAGTAACCAATTGAGTCATTTATAAATCTCAAACGATACTTCTCGTCCCACTCAACTTCCGTTTCATCAATACCGGGCTTGGAATAGATTTGAAACGCATGGTAAAAGAAGTGGTATTCAGGATCTCCTTCATACCTACCCATAAAAAGAATTCGAGCTGTATAAATTGCTTCAACTTCAAAGTGATGTTCAAGTATAAGTCCCAAAGAGCTAATTATTGTCCGAGATCTCGCATAATCAATTTTTGCTATGATAATGTTCTGCGCTCGTGTTGGATCAATGGATACCCTTCTTTGCTTTCTCCCAGTCCAAAATAAACCTTTTTCGTCAAATTCGTCACTATAAGCTCCGGATTTTCTATAAGTTCCTCCAATTCCCTCAGCTAAATAATCCACCCGCATTGTTAAAAATCTGGCTTCCAAATCAACAATCCGCCTTCGACTAGAATTCCATACCTTTAAAACCAAGATTGACTCTTCTTCCTTTTTATCATTTGTAATTGAATCTGAAAGTTCAAAAATCTCCAATCCCAAAAGATTTGACGAATATTCCTCTATAATCTTTGTTTGAGAATGATCGATTTCTGCGGGAACTTTGAATAAAAAAAATACTTGGACGAGGCCAACTAATGAAATAAATGCCACAATAGTGTTCGATATATACGGTAAATCGATTTCGTTTAATGTGGTTGGTTTTTTTTGCAAATAGCCAATTATCAAAGCAAGGATGAATTCAATGATGAACCCGCGTATGCCCAACCAGATTTTTGTTTCTGCCCATGCTTTAATCCAAACCTTTTTCCAATAATGCAGAATCATTTCCCCATCCTTGCCCGCTCTTCCTCCGCCACGCTCGGCTCCAGCTTTTTGAATAGCGGCTTGGGCTCGCGTAAGGCGCGGCCGGGCGCCAGGGTGCCGGGCGCCCAGGCACCGGAAGCGGCGCCGGGTCGGTAACCCAGCACGCGGTGCTCGCCCAGCGCATCCTTGTGCGTCTCGGTGTACTGTTCGCCGAACAGCGGCTGGTCATACCCCAAGGTCTGGTGCAGCACCTCGCAGGTGTGGGGCAGGAAGGGGGCGAACAGCAGCTTGAGATGGTCGATAGCCTGGATGGCGGTGTAGATGGTGGTGGCTGCGGCGGCCTTGTCGGTCTTGATCGCCGTCCAGGGCGCTTGGGTATCCAGGTAGGCATTGACCTCGCTGGCCAGCCTAATGGCCTCGCCCAGCGCGGCGCGCAGTTTCACCGCCTCGATGTGTTTGCCTACGCTGTCGAAGCCGGCTTCGACTTGGGATAGCAACTGCTTGTCTGCGGGGCGAAGGTTTTGCTCAAGGAGCAGGGAGATTGATTCGTCGGGCTGCTGGGCAGCCACTCCTCGCAACGACGCACCTCCGGGTACGGGCACTTTCCCCTCCCAATTGCGGTAGGCGAAGGAGAGCACGCGGTTAGCCAGGTTGCCCCAGGTGGCCACCAGCTCGTTATTGTTGCGGCGCACGAAGTCGTCCCAATCCCAGTTGCTGTCGCTGGTTTCGGGCATATTGACCGTCAGGTAATAGCGCAGTGGGTCGGGGTCGTATCTTTCCAAAAAGTCCAGCGCCCACACCGCCCAGTTGCGGCTGCCGCTGATCTTCTTCTCTTCCATATTCAGGAACTCGTTGGCGGGCACGTCGTAAGGCAGGTTAAGCGGCTTGCCTGCTTTACCTTCGAAGATTAGGCTGAACTTATCGCCTATGCCGATAAGTTCAGCCGGCCACAGGATGGCGTGGAAGTCGATGTTGTCTTTGCCGATAAAGTAGTAGGCGCGCGCCTTGGGGTCAGTCCACCAGTCGTGCCAGGCATCCGGCTGCCCGGTTAGCTGCGCCCATTCGATGGGCGCCGAAAGATAGCCGATGACCGCCTCGAACCACACGTAGAGGCGCTTGTCCTCCCAGCCTTCCACGGGCACGGGGATACCCCAGTCCAGGTCGCGCGTAATGGCGCGGCCGTGCAGGTTTTGACTTTTGATCCAGCCCAGCGAGCGGGTCACCACGTTGGGCCGCCAGTAGCTCTGGCGGCTCTCCAGGAACTTCACCACCTCGGGCTGCAGCTTGGCCAAGTCCACAAAAAAGTGGGTGGTCTTGCGCAGCTCGGGCTTGGAGCCATCCACTTTGGCTTTGGGATTGATCAGCAGCGTGGAATCGAGCACGTTGCCGCAGTTATCACACTGGTCGCCGCGCGCGTTCTCATAGCCGCAGATGTAACAGGTGCCCTCCACGTAACGGTCGGGCAGGAACTTCTTTAGCGTAGCGGAATACCATTGCTGCTGCTCTTCGGTGTACAGGTAACCGTTTTCTTTGAGCGCCAGGAACACAGCCTGCGACACTTTGAAGTGGTTCTCGGTGTGCGTGCTGGTGAATAGGTCGTAGGTCAGGCCGAGGCGCTGGAACAGGTCGAGGAAGCGCGGCTGGTAGCGCTGGTAGATCTCCTCGGGGGTCACGCCCTCCGCGTCGGCTTTCACCGTGATGGGCGTGCCGTGCGCATCGGAACCGGAGACCATCAGCACCTGGTTGCCGCGCAGGCGCTGGTAGCGGGCGAAGATATCGGCAGGCAGGTAGGAGCCGGTCAGGTTGCCGACATGGATATCGGAATTGGAGTAAGGCCAGGCAACGGCGACAAGGATGTGGTCGGTCATAGTAGGTTTCCTGATTGTAGTGTAGTTTTGTTTAGCTTTCAGCCTTCAGCGGTCAGCTTTCAGAACCCCATCCCCGTCCCTTCCCCTTGTAAGGGGAAGGGTGGCGGCGTTAGCCGCCGGGAAGGGTATGACTTTTAAACAAAAAGGCCGCTTAATCAGCGGCCCGGGAAGCAAGGGGACGAGCGGTTAGCGTCTTCGTTTTTGGTTGCGGACGCGAATAGCCGCCCAGGCGCGCGGGGTGAAGCGGGACATCGCCATGGCAGCCGCCATCAAAACCAGCAAGGCAACAGCTATTGTCGTTTCCATAGTTCGCCCAGTGTATAGAGGGGGCAGGTCTTTGTCAAGTGAGGGGTGGATTAATAGCCATTCACGTCATTGCGAGCCCTCCCCACGTGTCATTAGTATGCTCTGAGAGCGCAGCCAAATGGGTCGACGAGCCGAAGAATTCACCCTTTCCTCCGCTTGTCATTCCGAGCGGACTATTAAGCCTGTACCCAAGTTAGAATCAAGAAAGCGAGTCTCCATCTAACGCGGTCTTCCGAACAACCAAGTCCTGCGAACCGAGTTTTTCAGTTGACAGATAAAACATCTTTGTTGAGAATTATAAAAACATAAAACGGGGGACTTCGGACTTAGAACTTGTTTGGTGTTAAAACACAAACCAGGTATGCCAGAACGGGTCGATCAAAATAAAGAAGATGCCCCAGGCCAGCCCTAAAATGCTGCCGCCCACCACGTCCCGCGGGAAGTGGGCGCCTACGTACATGCGGGTCATGCCCACCGCCACGGCGACCATGTAGATCAGGATGGTCAGCGGCGCCGGCAGCTCCCATTGGAAATTGAGCAGGGTCATCAGGAAGAAGGCTTGGGCAGTATGCCCGCTGGGGAAGGAGCGACCCGGCGCCCGCCAGCCGATCACCCGCGCCTCGGCATGGATCAAATAAGGCCGCGCCCGGTTGGTAAGTTCCTTCAGCCCTTCCACGATCAAGGCCAGCGAGAGCGTGCCCAGCACGAGTTCCAGCGCCAGGTTGGCTTGCCGCACCAATAGCAGGCCGGAGGCCAGCAGCAGGGCAGTCCAGCCGCCGCCGATCTGGGTGATCACCCACATGGCCCGGTCCAGCCACTTGGGCCGGTAACCCCACAGGTTGACGAACAGGAACACGCTGTTGTCTATCTTTTGGCCGCGCGCCCACAGGAAGGAAAGGCTGAGCAAAGTGAAGAGCAGGATGGCCAGGATGAAGCTGCGCCGCGCCACCACCGCCAAAAAGATTTCGCGCCGCTGCCCGGCGGGCAGCAAGGCGAAGAAGATGCTGATCGCCAGCAGCAGGCCCAGCGCCACCACCGGCCGCCGGTAAGGCGATCCGCGCCGGATGATTTCGGCCTGGTCTTGCGGGGAGAGGCGTTGGATGCTGTTTTTATCCATGTTCCACTTTGATCAGTTCGGGCACTTCGCTGCGCCTGGGGCCGGTTCCGTTGCTCGTGTTGGCCATCACGCGCAAGGCCTCGGGTTGCACCCTGATCCTGATCTGGCTGGCGGGCAGTTGCCGGCCGTCGGCGTTGACGCCCATTTGGGGCAGGGTGGTGATCTTCACGCGGCGCACGCGGAAATGCTTCACGCTCTCGTCGTTGATTTCGCCGCCCAGATATCGGATCGCATAATTCAGCAGGCCCACCTTGCTGAGCTCGGTGAAGACGAAAACGTTCAGCAGGCCGTCGCGGAAGGACACGCTGCGATTGATACGGAAATTGCGGCCGATATAAGGCATGTTGGCCACCACCACCGAGTAGGCGCTTAAGCTGACCGGTTTCTTTTGGCCGATTTCCAGGGTGACCAACGAAGGGGTTGAGGCGGCGATGGTGGAAATTACCTCGCCCGCCTTAAGGATCTCGCCGCGGCGGAAATCATCAGCCGGGGGGAAGATGTCCGAGATCAAGCCAAGGGTGGCCATCTCCAGAAAAAAGCGTTTCGTCCCGCCGCTGCGCGCATAGCCCAGGTCGATTTTCACCCGCCGGCCTTGGCGCAGCAGCGCTACCGCCTCATCCAGCCTGCGCGGGATGCGCAGGTTGATCGCCAGGTTGTTGGCTGTGCCCGTGGGCAGGATTCCAAGCGTCAGCGGGCTGCCGGCCAGCTCGGCCGCCAGGCTGTCGATCGTGCCATCCCCGCCGGAGGCGACGATAAGGCGTGTGCCATCTTTGAGCGCTCGCTTTATCACCGCTTTCATGCCGGCTTCGCCATCCCAAACGTGCACTTCGGGCTGCATGTTGTGCTTTTGCATTTCGGTCAGGATCTCCATCAACTGCTGCGGAGATTCCCCCGCCTTGCCGGCGGTTGGATTGAAGATGAGTTTAACGCGCAGGGGTTTTTTCGTTCCCGATCTGCTCATAACGCTCACTAGTGGTTTTGAAAGCCGCAAAGTCTAATTATCCCTTAAATCCAAATCTTAGTGTTAGTTGACGCTTAAAAATCCACTTGCCTCTATGCAAAAAACGCCTTTTCCTGACGGGACGTTATAATAGACGCATTGCGCCTGAAGGAACAATTGAAATGACGATGAGCGAAGCAGTCGAAACCAACGAAATCTTGCATTTGAGCCCTGCCGCGGTGTCGAAGATCACCGAGCTGATCCAAACGCGCGGCAAGCCCGGTCTGGCCGTGCGCGTGGCCATCCGCGGCAGGTTGCCGGGTGGCGGCTACCAGACGGAATTCAAATTCCAGGAACGCAGCGCGGCCGTGAATGGCGACCGCGTGCAGTCCGTTGGCGCCTTCGACCTGCTCTTCGACCCTGCCGTAGCCGAGAAGGTGCAAGGCGCCAGGGTGGATTTCGATGAGCAGCGCTATTCGGCCGGCTTCAATATCGAATATCCGCCGCGCAGCCCCTTCCCGCCCGGGGTGGAAGCCCGCCGCGATTGGACCGACCCCTTGGCCCAGCAAGTGCAGCACGTGATCGATGATTTCATCAATCCGGGCGTGGCCGCCCATGGCGGCTGGGTATTGTTGCGGGAAGTAAAAGGGCAGGATGTGTTTGTGGAAATGGGCGGCGGCTGTCAGGGCTGCGGCCTGGCCGCGGTGACCTTGCGCGCCGGCATCGAAAAAGCCATCAAAAAAGCCGTGCCTGAGGTCAAGGAAATCATCGACGTGACTGCTCACGAACAGGGCGAGGATCCTTATTACGCTGCCGAGGCGGCTGGCGCCTCGCCGTTCACTCCATGAGGGACGGCACCCGCGCCTGCCTGGGTTTTGTGTTCCTGGCCGCCGCCCTGGTGTTGGCGGTGGCTTTTGGCATCGGCGGCTGGGTGCTGGGCGGCGATGCCGGCGCAGGGTTGGTCACCGCGCTGGTCACCTTTGGGCTGTTTGCTATTGCGGCTGCCTACATGTTCATGACCATCAAAGACTACGCCTGGATCCCGGCGGTGCTGGCCGGCGTTTACGCCATCCTGCCCGACCTGCTGGTCGGCCCGCTGGACGACGCCGTGGTGTTGGTAGCTGGGGTGGCGGTTTCCGCTATCATCTCCTGGCGCCGCGGGCGGCGTATTTCACCAGGTTAATCCTGTCTCCACCATCACCAATCTCCCTCTCCAATCTCCAATCTCCCCCCATCCTGCTCGCTTCTTCCCGTTGACTCTGCGCTCTGAGGGGTGTAGACTGGCAGCGCGAAATGGAAGTTGACCGTACTTTAGATTTAGACCCGTTACCGAGCAAGCGCTTGACCCTTGCTTGGGTCGCCCGCTTGGATGGAAGGCGGCGTTTGGTCTGACTGGCTGGACCGCATCCGCCTGCCCACCCCGGACGCCAGCGAAGCGCCGGGTTTTTGTTTAAGCTTGCCGGGTAGCGCGAGGTGCGAGAGGAGCTGCGATGATCACGATCTACAAGACAGTGGCGGGCAAGCTGGTGGAACAAAAGCGGGCCACGCCGGGGGTCTGGATTCATGCGGTGAGCCCTAGTGAGGTAGAGCACGCGCAGCTGATCAAGTGGGGTGTTCCAAAAGAGGCCATCAATTCCGCGTTGGATATCGATGAATTGGCCCGGGTGGAAAAAGAAGACGGGGTGATGTTCATCATTATTCGCGTGCCCTATTTCTATGGCGACCAAGTGGATATCCCCTATAACACCATCCCCTTGGGCGTGGTCACCTCCTCCAAATGGATCGTGACCATTTGCAGCCAGAGCACCGAGCTGATGCGCGAATCGCGCAAAAGCAAGGAGCATCCGCTAAACACCAAGAAGCACAATACGTTTATCTTGCATATCTTATACAACACTGCCAAACTGTTCTTAAAGCACTTGTCCTCCATCAACCATATTGTGGACAACCTCGAGGACCGCCTGTCGGTATCCATCCGCAACAAAGAATTATTCGAGCTGCTCAAATATCAGAAAAGTCTGGTGTTTTTCTCCACTGCCCTCAAGACCAATGAGCTGATGATCGAGCGCCTGCAACGCATCAAGCTTTTCCAAAAATATCCGGAAGACAAAGACCTGTTGGATGACGTCCTTACTGAAAATCTGCAGGCCATGGAAATGACCAATATCTCCGGAAATATCTTGAGCCAGATGATGGACGCTTTTGCTTCGATGATCTCTAACAATCAGAACAACGTGATCAAGTTGCTGACCTCGGTGACCATTGTCTTGAGCATCCCGGTGGTGGTGGCCAGCTTTTTCGGCATGAACGTCGAGTTACCCTTCCAGGGTCACCCAATCGCCTTCGAACTGACCTTGGCGATCAGCGCAGTAATTGCCTTTCTGGCGATCTGGTTCTTCCGCAAAAAAGACTGGTTTTAGTTGTCCCTTGGCATTGCTAAATGCAGGAAAGCGGGGGTATTCACGCCCACTGTGTTTTCTGGCGCCCAGATTAAATCCGTTTGTAGATCCCGTTCTGGCGCTGCATCAAACGGTTTTCGACTAAGCCCCGGCGCAGGCTCGCCGTGTCCGCGTGCAGGGTCGCCAGCTTTTCGTTGGCTGCTTTCTCAGGGTAGCTCTTGCCTTCTTTAAATAGCTGCACGGCATAGCGTAAAATTGCCTGAAGTTTCTTGCCCTGCGCGGGCAGCCAGGAGACGTGCGGGCGACGTATGCTGCGCAGAATACAAAGCGTCAAATAGATTTCAGTCTGGTCATTGAAATACCTGCTTGATTACTTACCCATTTATAATCAAGGAGCTTTGTCCAACCAACTACAGGCGGAGTTAGGCCAGGAGGAAGAAGTGATAGACGCTGGCGAAGCCCTACGTGGGAAGCACGCCCGTGAAACAGCTTGGATTGTCGGGCTGGGCGCAAGCATTAAATACCTTACTTCCTGGCATTTTGGGACTGGGCCAGTCATCACCATGAATGAGGCTATCAAAGTCGTGCAGGAATTGGGGCTATCTAACCAACTCTATTCCCTCCAAAAAGACGGCTGCCACCAGCGTGGCGTTCCCGGCCACCAATGCGGCGGAAAAATGACCTACCCGCGCACTGACATCCCGGTGATTTTGCCCCGACATGGATATGCTGAATTCTGCCTAGAGGAACACCCCAGCCGCTTGTGGCTCGACTATGTGGCATCCTTTGGTCTTGACCCGCAGGAGATGAGCGTCCGTATAGCTGTAGCGTTGGCGCTGCGGGTCATGGGCTGCGCCAGCATCGTGTTCGTCTGCTGCGACTCGTTGATAGGCAATGATCTCAAGAATATGCGCCGCTACTACCCGGAGACCGGGGAGATAGCGATACCGCCCGATTACGGCAATTATAGCCACGTGCGCCCGATTGTCCTGGACGACGTGCGGGGCGTCCCCCATCATATTTTGACGCCGAAACAAGGTGGAGATGATAAAAACAATCCTGATGTATTTGCACCAGTTCATCAGCAACCTTTGACCCTGAACACGGAAAGAGCCGATTGGCCCGCTTTTTATTGACATCCTCTGGCTGCCTGATTGAGTTCTGCTCAGCATGCGTCGCCCCTACGGTTGCCCGATCCCTGATCCCCGATTACCTGATCCCCTGATCTCTAATTCCCATTCTTCAATCTCCGACCCCTAATCACTATTCACTAATCCCATGGTTAATACAGAGAGGCCGCGTTTCGGGTTCGCGGCCTCTCTGGGGCGAAAATGTGCAGGTAGTGTTTACC
>DATBWP010000184.1:0-6941 GCA_036514735.1 Anaerolineales bacterium | reverse complement strand
GAAGGCGTGGTTTACGAGAGCCTCAACCTAGCTTCTCTTTGGAAAGCGCCCATCCTTTTCGTCCTAGAGAACAACTACATCGCCCAAACTACGCCGATCGAGCTGGCCCTGGCCGGCTCTATCAGCGCTCGTTTTGCAGCTTTCGGCATCCCTTGCCGCGAACTGGACAGTAGTGATGTGCAAGTAACCAGCGCGGCCGCCGGGGAAGAAATCCACATCTTGCGTACCGCCGGCGGCCCGCGCGCGCTAGTGTTGAATACTCAGCGCTTTGGACCGCATTCCAAAGGGGACGATACCCGCGATCAGAAGACCTTGGCGGAAATGCGTACGACGCGTGATCCGTTGGCCATTCACGGGACGCGTCTGACAGCCAAACAGCGCGCCGAGATCGAATCCCAAGTGAATACCGAAGTTGCGGCTGCCCTCAAACAAGCGCAGGCAGACCCATTGCCAACCTCATAATATGACCACTGTCCTAGAATCGCTCAACCACGGGCTGCACCAGGCCTTTTCTCAGGATGCGCGCGTGTATCTGATCGGCGAAGATGTGCTCGACCCTTACGGTGGCGCTTTCAAAGTCAGCAAAGGGCTGTCGAGCCAGTATCCAGACCGCGTATGGACCAGTCCGGTATCCGAAGCGGCTTTGGTTGGGATCGGCGCGGGCATGGCCTTGCGCGGCCTACGTCCGGTGGTGGAGATCATGTTTGGCGATTTCAGTGCGCTGATCGCTGACCAATTGATCAATAGCATAAGCAAATTTCGCAGCATGTACAACAATCAGGTCGAAGTGCCTCTGGTGATCCGCACGCCGATGGGCGGCCGCCGTGGTTACGGCCCCACTCACAGCCAAACGCTGGAAAAACTCTACATGGGAGTCCCCGGTCTGCGCATGTTGGCTGCCAATACCCAGGCTAACCCAGGGGGTCTCTTACGCACAGCCATCCTGGAAGATCCCGGCCCAGTCTTCTTCGTAGAAAATAAGCTGCTCTATCTAAAACCGGTGTTGGACAACAACGCCTTAAAGGATTTCGAGATCGAACTCAACATTCCGCCGGAAAGCTATGCGCCAACGCACACCTTGCGCCTTAAAGGCTCGCCGCCGCCCTTGCTTACCCTCGCCGCTTATGGCTACATGGCCGAGCTGGCTCGTGAAGCGCTGCTGAGCTTGGCCTTTGAACACGAAATTTTCTGCGAATTGGTTGTGCCAAGCCAGCTTGCTCCCCTGGCGCCGGAGGGTGCGATGGATAGCGCCCTCGAAAGTTCGCTGCAGCGCACTCAACGTTTGCTTACCATCGAAGAAGGCACTTACACATTGGGCTGGGGCGCGGAGATCCTGGCGCGCGCTGCACAAGCCTTCCCTGGCCGACTAAAGTCAGCCCAGCGGCTGGCCGCAGCTGACCAGCCCATCCCGGCCTCGGTGCCGCTTGAGGAAGCCGTACTGCCTGGCATTCAGGATATCGTTGAGGCCGCGCAGACTCTGGTATAAACCTCACATGAGCAAGGCCTTCCCCGTCACTATCCCGTTGATCAATCCAAACGAGAATGAGGCTCGCTTGGTGGCCTTGCACGCTAAACCAGGCCAAAAGGTGAAGGCCGGCGCTTTGCTGGCGACGCTGGAGACCACCAAATCCACCTTCGAGCTGGTGGCTGAACAAGGCGGTTATGTGGTGGGCCTCCCCAGAAAACCCGGAAACATGCTAAGAGCCGGAGAAATCCTTTGTTATTTGGCAGGCACGAAAACCTGGAAAGCTCCAAAGACCAATAAAAAAACGATTAGCACAAAGATTCCTGAAGGGCTGCGCATCACCCAACCAGCTTTAATCCTGGCGCAAAAAGAAAAGCTGGACCTTTCCACACTACCTATCGGACCTATCATCACGGAAGAGTACTTACACCGCACTCTAAAAACTGCTCAGTCAGTAAAAGCTGAGATTCCTAAAGAAGCCAACCAGCCTAACGCCATTATCGTGTACGGCGGCGGCGGGCACGGGAAAGCAGTTATTGAATTGCTGAAAGCGGTTGGCGGGTACACCATCGTCAGCGTAATAGACGATGGGCGCGAACCCGGCGATCGCGTATTGGATGTGCCTGTCTTGGGCGGCGAGGGCGTACTGGCGGATGTGTTGCTCGCCGGCTGCCTGCAAGCAGTTAACGCAGTAGGTGGCATTGGGGCCATAAGCAGTCGCATCGCTGTATTCGAAAAATTGCGCGCCGCGGCTTTTGAGTTCCCCAGCCTGGTGCATCCCAGCTCGGTGGTGGAACCAAGCGCCAGCTTGGCCGCAGGTGTGCAAGTTTTTCCACAGGCCTACATCGGTTCAGAAGCCCAAATTGGCCTTGGTTGCATAGTAAATACCGGAGCTATCGTCTCGCACGATTGCGTGCTGGAGGACTATGTCAACCTGGCGCCTGGCGCCATTTTGGCGGGCGGGGTGCACGTAGGAAACGGCACGTTGATCGGCATGGGGGTGACGGTGAATCTGAACGTGCGCATCGGTGCCCGGGCGCGCATCGGCAATGGGGCCACCGTGAAGGACGACGTGCCCGAGGGCGGCATTGTGCGCGCCGGATCCATTTGGCCCGACTAACCTTTCTTGCCGCCCCGCGCGGTTTAAGTTACAGTGAGGTATGCCCGTCAAGAAAGTCGCGCCCAAGCAGCATAAAGGCACCCGCAGCTCCGCCTTCGGCGCGGCTGGGCGCGTAAACCATGACTCCAGCGCGTTTTATAGCAGCGCACTTTATGCCGAGCGAACTGACCAACGCGTGGCTGCCCTGATAGAAAAGCCCTTTCCCAAATCAGCCCGCAACCAAATCTTTACGCACAGTAGTCAAGACATGCACGAATTACCCGAAGGGTGCGTGCACTTGATGGTCACCTCCCCCCCTTATAACGCTGGTAAAGAATACGACCGGGACCTGAACCTGGATGAGTATTTGGCCTTGCTGCGGCAGGTATGGGCGGAATCCTGGCGTGTGCTGGTGCCAGGCGGGCGGGCCTGTATCAACGTGGCCAACCTGGGGCGCAAGCCTTATATTCCTTTGCACGCCTTTGTCATCCGCGACATGCTCTCGCTGGGCTTCCTGATGCGCGGTGAAATTATTTGGGATAAGGCCGCCAGTTCCGCCACCTCCACCGCCTGGGGATCCTGGCGCAGCGCCAGCAATCCTACGCTGCGTGACGTGCATGAATACATCCTGGTGTTTAGCAAGGGCAGCTTTGGCCGCAAGAAACCCAAGGGGCGGCGTTACACCATTGGCAAGGAAGAATTCCTGCAGAATAGTAAGAGCGTATGGACCTTCCCAGCTGTATCTGCTAAAAAAATCGGGCATCCAGCCCCTTTCCCCCTAGAGTTACCCAAGCGGTTGATCGAACTGTACACCTTCACCGGCGAAACAGTGCTCGACCCCTTCATGGGCAGCGGCCAGACCGCGTTAGCGGCATTGGCCATAGGCAGAGTTTACGTTGGGTATGAGACAAACCCGAATTACGTGACATTAGCCGAACGACGCATCCTACAAGCCGGGAATAAATGAACATTACCGTCTTTGGCTCTTCCTCACCCGCGCCCGGCGACGCTGCCTACGAAGAAGCGCACCTTTTGGGCGCGCTGTTGGCCCAAGCCGGCCATTGCGTGCTCACTGGAGGCTATATGGGCACCATGGAGGCGGCCTCGCGCGGGGCGCATGAAGCCGGCGGTCACACCATCGGCGTAACCTGCGAGCAGATCGAAGTCTGGCGTAAAGCCAAAGCAAATGACTGGGTGCGCGAAGAGCGCCGTTTTCCTACGTTGCGTGAACGTTTGTACACTCTCATCGAGAGCTGCGATGCGGCCTTGGCCTTACCCGGCGGCGTAGGCACCCTCACCGAGATCTCCGTAATGTGGAGCCAGATGCAGACGCAATCCATGCCGGCGCGGCCGCTGATCCTCATCGGTCCTGGCTGGCAGAAAGTCTTTGAGACTGTTTTTGCTGAATTGGACAGTCACATCCCCAGCACGCACCGCAGCTTGCTCCATTTTGCGTCTGATGTCGAGGCTGCTGTTGCCACATTGACGAAGCTCGGCTGAAGCGCATGCCAACCATCGAACTGCCACGCATAAAGCAAGAAGCCGCACAACTTGCCGAATATTTTCATGAGCCGGACCTATATCTGCGCGGCTTGGTGCGCCTCCTACAGAATTACGCCATGCCTGCCCATCGCCAGGGACGTATAAGCGGAATGCGCCCAGTCCTGACCAGTTACGAAGTCCCACCACCCCTGCTTAAGCAATTGCAACTTGAACTGGCTGAACAAGCCAAGCAATCTCCACAGGCGGCTTTAGCTGTGGCGGATGGGTTGTGGGAGCGGCGCACCATGGAGACCCGGCAATTGGCAGCCCGCCTGCTTGGCGCCATTGAGGCTGAACCCAAACAGATCGCAACTCGACTGGAGCTCTGGGCGCAGGAAAACCGCGAACCAACCTTGGCCACAGAACTAGAGCAGCAGGGAACAACTACCCTATGTGCCCGCTCTCCCGAGGAACTGGTCGCCTTTGCGCGACGTCTGCTGGATAGCAAGGAGTTGCGAAAACAACGCCTGGCCCTCGGGGCGCTGCAGACCCTCATGAGCAGCCCAGGTTTCACCAATCTTCCACTCCTTTTTGCCCTGCTCTCTACGCTGTGTAAGGCTCCCGACCGCAAACTGCGTCCTATCCTGGCCGACCTGCTGCTGGGTTTGGCGCAGCGCAGCCCCAAGGAAACCGAATATTTCCTGAAGCAATGCCTGGAATCCGGACCCAGCCCAAACTTTGAATGGATCGCCCGCCAGGTGCTGAAGGTGCTGCCGGAAGATAGCCAGGCAAGACTGCGGGCTGTGTTGAAAACCTGACCAGGGAATTGGTATTCTTTGGTTTAGTTTTATTCTTAGGGTATAATTTTCGTCCGACTAGACCGGCATCTGGCTAAGGCTGGATGCCAGGAGACCTGCCAAAAGGAGTGCAGACGTCATGCCATTAGCAAAAGAGAAGAAGACACAGGTTATCAGCGAATTTCATAGGGCGGATGGAGACACAGGTTCTCCAGAAGTACAGATCGCCTTGCTGAGCAGCCGCATCGAACAGCTCACCGGTCATTTGCAAACCCATACCAAGGACCATGCCTCGCGGCGCGGTTTACTGCAGATGGTAGGCCAGCGTCGCAGGCTGCTCGAGTACATGCGTAAAACCAACTACGAAGCCTACGTAGCCCTTGCTGACCGCCTTAAGATCCGCCGCAAGAGCTAGACAACCCATGGCCATGTAAAACGGGAAGGAGGGCATAAACCTAAAGTAAAACTCTGATTGTTCAAAACGCCAACCATTCAAAAGCCCGCTAGTCAGGGCATTGGAATTTGCAGACAAAAGGTCGTGTTTGCCGGCAAATTCCAGTTCCTAGGCTGGGGGGCAGCCAGGCTGGGCAATAACAAGCCCAAGCCTAAGGAGAACAAAATGCAACCCGAATCAAAGAAATTTTCCGCCCAGGTGGGCAACCAAGAACTCACCTTTGCCACCGGCAAACTGGCCGGGCAGGCTGGCGGCGCAGTCACCGCCCGGCTGGGCGACACGCTGATCCTGGCCACGGCCACTATGTCGCCGGCGCCGCGCACCGGCATCGACTTTTTCCCGCTTAGCGTGGATTACGAAGAGCGCATGTACGCCGGAGGCAAGATCCCCGGGTCCTTCTTCCGCCGCGAAGGGCGCCCCAGCGAAGGCGCCATCCTCACTGCGCGCCTGACCGACCGGCCGCTGCGCCCGCTCTTCCCCAAGGACCTGCGCAATGAAGTGCAGGTCATCATGTATGCCCTTTCAGCCGATGATGAGAATGTGATCGACGTCATCGCGGTCAATGCCGCCTCGGCAGCCTTGATGATCTCCGACATCCCCTGGAACGGCCCGGTGGGAGCCGTACGCGTGGGGCGCGTCGACGGCAACTTTGTGATCAACCCCACCTACTTACAACTGGAGCAATCCGACCTGGACCTGCGCGTTGCGGGGACCCGCGAAGCCATCCTGATGGTGGAATGCGGAGCCAATGAAGTAGAAGAAAGGGTCATCGTCGCCGCGCTGGAGGAAGCCCACAAGGCCATCCAACCGCTGATCGATATGCAAGAGAAGATGACCAAGGAAGTCGGTAAGCCGAAGCGCGACTATCAGAGCTTCAGCGTAGCTGATGACCTGCAGGAAAAAGTAAAAGCACGTGTTCAAGCTGAACTGGAAGCAATTTTCGACCAAGGCTTGGGCAAAGCCGACCAGTATGCCGCCATTGGCGCCCTGCGCGACATGGTGGTGACCGAACTGGCTCCCGAAGATGTAGAGCTGGCTGCTCACGTGAAGGAAGCCTATAGCTCGGCTGAGAAAGCCGTGGTTCGCCGCCGCATCATTGAAGAAGGCAAACGGCCCGACGGTCGTAAACCCACTGAGATCCGACCGATCTGGTGCGAGGTGGACTACAGCCCACGCGCCCACGGCTCCGGCTTGTTCACCCGCGGCGAAACGCAGGTGCTGACCCTGGCCACGCTGGGCACACCCCGCGAGGCGCAGGAGATCGACACACTCTCGCCCATCGAAACCAAACGCTATATGCACCACTACAACTTCCCACCCTTTTCCACCGGCGAAGTGAAGTTTCTGCGCGGCTCCTCCCGCCGCGAGATCGGACATGGTGCCCTGGCTGAACGCGCCTTAGTACCGGTGATCCCGCCGGAAAAGGAATTTCCCTACACGCTCCGCCTGGTATCCGAGTGCCTGTCATCCAACGGATCGACTTCCATGGCCTCCGTCTGCGGCTCCACCCTGGCGCTGATGGACAGCGGGGTGCCGATCAAGGCGCCTGTTTCCGGCATTGCCATGGGCCTGGTGACGGATGGCAGCAACTACAAGATCCTAAGTGACATCCAGGGCCTTGAGGACCACCTGGGCGATATGGAT
>DATBWP010000183.1:0-2333 GCA_036514735.1 Anaerolineales bacterium | reverse complement strand
CAGCATTGGGCGGCTTTCCACAAGATCACCAAGGGCTTGTGGGAAGCGTTTCGCGACAACGATGCCACCCTGGCGGAGATCAATCCGCTGGTCATCACCAGGGATGGGCAATTGCTGGCCTTGGATGGAAAAATGCTCATCGACGATAACGCGCTGTACCGCCACGCGGATCTGGCAGAACTGCGCGATCTTTCCGCCGAAGAGCCTGCAGAGGAAGAAGCGCGCAAGAACGGTCTCACTTATATCAAGCTGGAAGGGGAAATCGGCTGCATGGTGAACGGCGCAGGGCTTGCCATGGCCACCATGGATATCATCAAACTATTCGGCGGTGAGCCGGCAAATTTCCTGGACATCGGCGGAGGCGCCGACGCCGAAAAGGTGGCGGCCGCTTTACGCATCATCCTCTCTGATAAGAATGTCAAAGCCGTGTTGTTCAATATCTTTGGCGGCATCACCCGCGGGGATGAAGTCGCCCGCGGCATCCTGGACGCCATGAAGCAGGTGAAACCCAAGGTGCCCATGGTCATCCGCCTGGTTGGCACCAATGCCGAAGAAGGCCGGGCCTTGCTGGCAGAGGCCAGGATGAGCACGGCCGAGACCCTGGCTGAAGCCGCCCAAAAAGCAGTGCAAGCTGCAAAAGGAAGCAACTGACATGGCAATCCTGGCAAATAAAAATACGCGCGTGGTGGTGCAAGGCATCACCGGGCGCGAAGGCCTGTTTCACTCGGAACGCATGCTGGAATACGGCACTCAGGTGGTGGGCGGTGTGCGACCGGGCAAAGGCGGCGAGTGGGTGCTGAATGGCAAGGTGCCGGTGTTCGACTCCGTCAAGGTGGCCGTGGACGCCACCGGAGCGGATTGCAGCATGATCATCGTGCCGCAATCGGCGGCGCCGGATGCCATGCTGGAGGCCGCTGACGCCGGCATTCGGCTGATCGTCTGCCTCACGGAAGGCATCCCCATCCAGGACATGATGCGGGTGCGCACTTACCTGGATTTCAAGGGCGTGCAACTGATCGGGCCCAATTGCCCGGGACTGCTTACCCCCGGTGAAACCAAAATCGGGTTCATCCCAGGGGACAACGCCATCCCGGGAAATATCGGCGTGGTCTCACGCTCAGGTACGCTCACTTACGAAGTGCTTTATGCCTTGAAGCTGGTCGGCCAAGGCGCCAGCACTTGCGTGGGCATTGGCGGCGATCCGGTGAAAGGCTTGAACTTCATCGATGTGCTGACTATGTTCGAGGAAGACCCGCTGACCGATAAAGTGGTGATGATCGGCGAGATCGGCGGCACGGACGAAGAGAAAGCTGCGGAATTCATCAGCAAGAACATGACCAAGCCGGTGGTCAGCTTCATCGCCGGCCGCAGCGCGCCGCCTGGAAAGCGCATGGGCCATGCCGGGGCGATTGTGGAAGGCGGCGAAGGCAGCGCCGAAGACAAGATCAGCGCCCTCAGACAAGCGGGAGTGCAGCTGGCCGACCACCCGGAGCAGATCCCGGAACTTTTGAAGAAGTGAAGGCTCGCCCAGGCAACAGGGGTAGATCCACTGCCAGTGATGTAATCACCCTGTATACGAATCTGGAAGCGCTGGGGATAAAGATCTGGATCGATGGGGGTTGGGGAGTCGACGCGCTGCTAGGCCGGCAAACGCGGCCGCATGAAGATATCGATATCGTGGTCGAGCAAAAGCACGTCGCTACCCTGCGCAAATTCCTAGAAAATAAAGGTTACCGGGATATGCAAAGGGACGACACCAGCGCCTGGAACTTTGTGATGAGCGATGTGGAAGGGCATCAGGTAGATTTTCACGTAATCGTTTTTGATACGCATGGCGATGGGCTGTATGGCCCGGCTGAAAAAGGGATCATATACCCGGCTGTTTCACTGACGGGCGAAGGGAGCATCGGCGGGCTGCGCGTGCGCTGCATTTCCCCCGAATGGATGGTGAAGTTCCATTCGGGCTACGAGCTGCACCAGAAAGATTACGACGATGTTGCCGCGCTGTGCGCGAAATTCGGTATCGCCCTACCTCAGGAATACGCCAAATTTATCAGTTGAATGCGGGGAGGCGGAACATTAAAAACAAAAAGCGCAGTCCTAGCTGCGCTTTTTATGTTTGCGGGTTACTACTTGTTTTGGCCGTCGATGTAATCTACTGCCTGGCCCACGGTAGTGATCTTCTGGGCATCTTCGTCGGAAATCTCGATGCTCATTTTGTCTTCCAGAGCCATAATCAATTCAACGATATCCAATGAGTCCGCTTCAAGGTCCTCACGAAAACGAGCTTCGCGGGTCACTTTGCCACCGTCCACGCCGAGCAACTCGACGAT
>DATBWP010000182.1:0-4463 GCA_036514735.1 Anaerolineales bacterium | reverse complement strand
GTGGGGTCAACCATGGAGCCCTCAGGCGAAAGGCGGAGGTATTTGTAAATATTATCACAAAGGTAAAGGCGACTAGTGACCGTAATCGATGGTTGATGTTAGGAACTGAGATAAGGCGCCGCATGTGGCGCATAGAACCGCGCTATGCGCACCGCATCCTGTCCTGCTGAGCGAAGCGAAACATCCATCCGATTCTTCGCTTCGAAAGACAGTCTTCGGCTACCTTACTCACTCAGAAAGACATACGAAAGCGCCTAGCTGGAGCAACATATACATCAACCACAGAATGGATTTACTTCTAAAAAAAGAAGCCCTGGGATGCAGGGCTTCTTACCTACTTGCATTAGTTTGCAGATTGTTCGGTTTAGTATTCCGGCGGCATTTGGGGCATAGCCGCACCCTTATTCTCTTCGGGTTTATCGGTGATCAGCGCCTCGGTGGTCAGGATCATGGCGGCGATGGAAGCGGCATTTTCCAACGCGCCGCGGGTCACCTTGGCCGGGTCGATCCAGCCGGATTCGACCATGTCCACAAATTCCTCGGCCAGCACGTCGAAGCCGATGTTCTTGTTCTTCAGCTCGGCTTGCTTGCGCAGCACGCCGTCCACGATCACGGAACCATCCTGACCGGCGTTGCCCGCGATGCGGCGCATGGGCATTTCCAGGGCGCGGCGCACGATCTGCACGCCGACCTTGGCATCTTCATCATCGCCGACTTTCAGCTTGTCCAGGACGGAGCGGGCGTTCAACAGGGCTACGCCACCACCGGGCACAATGCCCTCCTCGATAGCTGCGCGCGTGGCGGACACGGCGTCTTCCACACGATGCTTCTTTTCCTTCAGCTCGGTTTCGGTGGCTGCACCCACACGGATGATGGCCACGCCGCCGGCCAGTTTGGCCAAGCGTTCATCGAGTTTTTCTTTGTCGTAATCGCTGGTGCTGTTTTCCTTCTCCACCCGGATCTCTTCCACGCGGGAAGCGATGCGCTTGGGATCACCCTTGCCGCCGATGATGGTGGTGTTGTCCTTGTCGGACACGACCTTTTCGGCTTTGCCGAGGTCTTCCATCGTCGCCGATTCCAGCTTGCGGCCGACTTCTTCAGAAATGACGGTGGCGCCAGTAAGAATGGCAATGTCCTGCAGCATGGCCTTGCGGCGATCGCCAAAACCAGGGGCTTTGACCGCCAGCACGTTCAACATGCCGCGCAGTTTGTTCAACACCAAGGTGGCCAGGGCTTCCCCGTCCACATCTTCAGAGATGATGACCAGGTTGCGCTTGCCGGTTTGCACAAGTTTTTCCAACAGGGGGACCATATCTTGAGCCACGGAGATCTTCTTGTCGTAGATCAAGATCTGAGCATCCTCGATGATGGCCTCCATGCTTTCCGGGGCAGTGACGAAGTAGGCGGATAGGTAGCCTCGGTCGAACTGCATACCTTCCACATATTCAGTCTCGAATTGCAGACCCTGCGAATCTTCCACGGTAATCACACCATCATTGCCGACTTTATCGAACACGTCGGCGATCAGGTTGCCGATCTCGCGGTCTTGCGCGGAAACCGAAGCCACATTGGCAATGCCGTCTTTGTTGTTGATCTTGATGGCATGCTTCTTGATCTCTTCCGAGATGGCTTTGGTGGCGGCTTCAATGCCGCGCTTCAGCATCATGGGATTGGCACCGGCGGCCAGGTTCTTCATGCCGTCGGTGACGATGGCATGCGCCAGCAGAGTGGAGGTAGTGGTGCCGTCGCCGGCAATATCGTTGGTCTTGGAAGCGGCTTCCTTCAAAAGCTGGGCACCCATGTTCTCAAAGGGATTCTCCAGCTCGATTTCCTTGGCCACTGTCACGCCGTCGTGGGTGATGGTGGGGGCGCCGAATTTACGATCGAGGGCCACATTGCGGCCTTTGGGGCCCAGGGTGGTGACCACCGCTTCGGCCACCGCGTTCACGCCGGCCAGCAGGTGGCGGCGGGCTTCTTCAGAAAAAGCGAGTTGTTTTGCCATAGGTAGGTTTCTCCTTCGATCTCAGATTATTTCTTTTTGTCTTCAACAATCGCCAGCAGGTCAGATTGGCGCAGGATCAACAATTTTTTTCCTGCGATCCTAATCGGTACGTCTGTGCCGGAATACTTGGCAAACAAAACGGTCTGGCCGACTGCCACTTCCATGGCGATGACCTTGCCATCCTCATCACGCCCACCCGGGCCTACGGCCAAGATCTTGCCGCGCTGCGGCTTTTCCTTCGCAGTTTCTGGGAGGACGATACCACCCGCGGTGACTTCCTCGTCCTCAATAGGCTCCACCAACACGCGGTCGGCGAGCGGTTTGAGTGCAATTGCCATTTGATGCCTCCTGAAAAACTAAATGAGTTTGAGTTGGATTCGGTTTTTGTCATTAGCACTCATTGACGAGGAGTGCTAATGACTAGGGAATAATACCAGTTTTGACCAGCCAGTCAAGAGCTAGAGGCTAAAATCAAGGGTAATTTCCCCTTTTCTGACAAAACTCTGATACGGCCTAGTTTTCCCCGTCGCTGGCGACGGTACCCTGGCAGATATTAATCCCCTCGTTGACTATAAGCATCACCACAGCATCACCGGCGTAGGCCTCGCTCAAGGCAGTCAAAATCGGCATGGCCTCCCCGCATTGCTCCAGGGCAGCCAGTACCGAACCGAAGGTGTAGTAATAGGCCAGGGTATTGTTATCCAATGGCAACCCGTTGACTGAGGTTACCCAGCGGCCTTCGCTATCCGCGCTATTCTGCGCATCGGAGCAACCGCTCACTGCACAGCGCAATACGGGGATGGAGCTCTCATAATTGCGTGCCCGAAAGTAAATGATGCCCAACTGCCCGTACCAGTCCGGGTTGGTTGGGTCCAGGTCGATGGCTTTCTCGGCATTCAGGGCAGCCGCAAAGAATTCGCCCATGCGCGCGTAGGTCTTGGCGATGGCGATGTAGGGCAAAGGATCGTCGATACTCAGTGCTTCGTTGATCGACGCAGCGCGATCAAAATATTCCAAAGCCTGGTCATGTAACCCTAATTCACGGTAATTTTGGCCGATACGGATATAGATAAAGGTCTGGTTGGGGGCCACTTCAGCAGCCTGCTTGTACCTCTCAATGGCTGCTGCATAATTTCCGCCAGCTTCTAGTACATAAGCGCTCACCCGCAGGCTATCAAAGGAATTCGGATCCAAGGTCATCGCCCGCTCCGCATACTGGCTGGCCTGGGCAATGAGAGACTGGTAGCGCGCGGAGGTGCCCGCCGCACTCGCGCTCCAGTCCAGCACGAAGGCGCGCACCGCATGCGCGGTGCTGTCATCCGGCGCCAACGCCACGGCCTGGTCGGCACTGGCCAGGGCTTCCGCCAGGCGGGCGCGTTGGCGGTCCTGGGTAAGCAGAGCGGAAGAATAAGTCTGGATGCGCGCCAACTCCATCCACCCAACATGATCTTCCGGGTTGACTGCAAGGGCGTCCTGGTAAGCCTGGATGGCGCTGTTCAAATTGCCGGCTTCGAAGAACGCCGCGCCCTCCTCTCGATACGAGATCGCCCCGCGCGTAGGTGTGGGAGTGGGGACAAACAGTGGCTGAACTGTTCCGTTATCAATACCCCACATCAGGTACAAACCGGCCATGATCAACCCAGCCCATAGCAGCAAGCGCGCCGGATTGGAGCTGGCGCCTGGATTGTGGAAAAGGGTTTTCCGCGGACGGACGCGCATGGTCGATGCTTCAGTTGTCCGGGGTTGCTGTCAGCGTCATGCCTGCCTGGGTTGGCTCGGGCGTAGCGGTTGGTTCCACGCCTTCCTGATCTTCACAGATCGCCATCATCTCTTCGGCATTGCCCACGGCGATCTCATCGTCTTCGAAGTTTCCGATCAGCGCCTGGGCGATGGGCAGGGCTTCAGCGCAACGCCCTGAGCGGGACAATAGCAGGCCGTACATATAGAAATAGGGAACTACATCCGGGGAATCCAGTGACAGGCCATTGACCACCGCCCCATCTTCAGTGACTCCGCCGCGGATAGCTAAACGGAAGGCTTGCAAGGCTTCGCTGGCCTGCCGGTTGCGGTAAAGAGCCACGCCCAAATTAGCATGCCGGATTGCATTGGAGGGATCCTCAATGGCAGCCTGTTGCATGGCTTGCACGGCTTTGCCAAACTCACCGGTGGTGATGTAAATCAACCCCGTATAGGTATTAGGCAGCGGATCGGTGGGATTGAGCGAGTCGGCGATCACGAATTCATTGATGGCGTCGTCATAACGTTCCATGGCGCGATAAACGCGGCCCAATGACAAATGCAGGTCTGCAATCCGGTCGTTTATCGCCAAGGCAGCCTCATATTGGAAAGCGGCTTCAGCATAATTACCGGTCAGTTCAAGCACGTAGCCGCGCGAGCGCCTTACTTCCAGCATGTTCTCGCCCAACTCCACCGCGCGGCGCGATTCCTCGCCGGCTTGCAA
>DATBWP010000181.1:0-2673 GCA_036514735.1 Anaerolineales bacterium | reverse complement strand
CGACAAACTCTTGCTGGAGCTGCCCGCTGGGACGCTGAATAAGGGCGAAGATCCAGAAGCCTGCGCCCAGCGCGAACTGCGTGAGGAAATCGGTATGGCCCCAGGCCGGCTCACCAAGTTGGGTGAATTCTTCCTGGCGCCGGGCTATTCCACGGAACGCATGCACGTTTATTTGGCCCAGGACCTCCGTCCGGAACGCTTGCCCCACGATGACGATGAAGTCTTGGAGGTCGTCTCTCTCTCCATGCAGGCAGCCTTTGCCGCCATCCGCTCCGGCGAGATTGAGGAAGCCAAGACCATGCTAGGCTTGTATTTGGCCCGAGAACTGCTTTCTTAAGGGGGTACCTTTTGGCTTGTCAGTCCTTTGGATTTCCGCTATAATGAACACGAATTTCCCCGAACTTTTGCCAAAATTCGAGTAATCCCTAAACACCGTTCATCGTTAATCCTGCCTGGGGAGAGGCAGAAGAACCGTACGTTTCCTATAACTCTATCGTTCCCAAGAAGAAGATCAACTTATGGACCTAATAACGTTGGAAAAAAACACATTGGCTGACCTGCGCAGGCAGGCCAAGGAGCTTGGCGTTGAACGCGCCGCGCGCCTGAAAAAAGAAGACCTGCTGGTGCATATCCGCCGCGCTGAAGCCGCCAAACAAGGGCGCGAGGTGCGCGGCGGCATTCTCGAGATCATGAACGAAGGCGTAGGTTTCCTGCGCTCGGATCATTATCAGGGCGGGCCGGACGACGTCTATGTTTCCCAGACCCAGGTGCGCCGCTACAGCTTGCGCAACGGCGACCTGATCATCGGCGAAGCGCGCCCGCCGCGCGAATCGGAGAAGCACTTCGGCCTGGTCAAGGTCGAGACGGTCAACGGCTTGGACCCGGAAGAAGCCC
The DNA here is from genome assembly GCA_036514735.1 of Anaerolineales bacterium. Taxonomy (GTDB): domain Bacteria; phylum Chloroflexota; class Anaerolineae; order Anaerolineales; family UBA11579; genus JAMCZK01. The sequence continues at coordinate 1,779 of DATBWP010000181.1, read as the reverse complement.
GCAACCGGCCCCGTTTCGAAAATCTCACGCCCATCTTTCCCGAAGAGCGTTTCGATCTGGAGACCGATAAGCGCGGCCTGGCCATGCGCATGATCAACCTGGTGGCTCCCGTGGGCCGCGGTCAGCGCGGCCTCATCGTATCTCCGCCCAAATCCGGCAAGACCACTATTCTCAAAGAGATGGCGAACTCCATCTCCACCAATTACAAAGACGTTCACCTCATGGTGGCGCTGATCGGTGAACGCCCCGAAGAAGTGACCGACATGGACCGTTCGGTGGATGCCGAAGTAATTTCCTCCACCTTCGACGAGCCTGTCACCTCCCACGTGCGCTCCGCCGAAATGGTCATCGAACGCGCCAAGCGCCTGGTGGAGATCGGCCGCGATGTAGTTGTCCTGCTGGATTCGCTCACCCGTCTGGCGCGCGCCTATAACCTGGTGGTCACGCCTTCCGGCCGCACGCTCTCCGGCGGCATCGATCCTTCGGCTTTGTACCCGCCAAAGCGCTTCTTTGGCGCTGCACGTAACGTCGAGGAGGGTGGTTCCCTGACGATTATCGCCACTTGCCTGGTGGACACCGGCTCGCGCATGGACGATGTAGTTTACGAGGAGTTCAAGGGCACTGGCAACATGGAATTGCATCTCTCGCGCAAATTGCAGGAACGCCGCATCTTCCCGGCCATCGACGTCGACCGCTCCTCCACCCGTCGCGAAGAATTGTTGCTCGGCCCGGATATCACCCAGCATGTTTGGCTCATGCGCCGCATGTACAACACTATGATCTCGGATCCGCCGCACGGCGCGGGGATGGATCAGGGTGCTGCCATGGAAGCTTTGTTGCAGCGCATGTCAAAGACCGACAGCAACCAGGAATTCCTGGAAGGCTTGAAGGACAACTAGATCCGTTGAGGATCAATGGTTCATAAAAATTTAAAGCAGGCCGGGCGAGTAGTTTTCGCCAACCTGCTTTTTGTTTTTCTGACCTCCTGCGCTGCGCCAAAAACTGCCACACCGCCCGCGTTGCCTACTGCCCAGGTAGTGCAACCCACCGCAACCGGGCAAGCACTCGCCACGCTCGAACCTAGCCCGCAGGTTCAGATTGAGCTGCAGACATATCAGGTGCAGCAAGGCGACACGTTGAGCCGCATCGCAGCGCAGTTTGGTTTGCGACCCGAGACCGTATTGTGGGCCAACTACGACCAGCTCTTCGACAATCCGGATTTTTTATTCCCTGGCATGGATTTGCTCATCCTGCCGGTAGACGGGCTTTACCACCAGGTGGGTGGCACGGACACGGTGGATAGCATCGCCTCTTTTTTTGGCGCCGAGCCGCAGGACCTGATTGATTGGCCGGGCAACAATATCGATGCAGCCAACCCCGTGATTTTTGCCGGCCAGTGGTTGGTTGTGCCCGGCGGCCAGCGCTTTTTGCGCAATCGCCAGATGCCCAACCTGCCTGCTTACGCCATGGCCGTATCGCCCCTGGAATTTGGCAGCGGAGCCTGCCCGCAGGATGCCCGCCAGGAGGAAGTAGGGGACGGAGTTTATGGTTGGCCGGCGGCTTCCCACGCGGTCATCGCCGAAGGCTATTGGAGCGCGCACCCCGGCTTGGATCTAGCTGTCGATATCGGCGAAGAGGTGAAAGCCGCCGATGGCGGCCTGGCCACTTTTTCAGGCTGGTCCAACTTTGGGTATGGCTATACTGTAATGATAGATCACGGCAATGGAGATTACAGCCTCTATGGTGGTCTGGGTTCGGTGATAGCTACCTGCGGCACCC
>DATBWP010000180.1:0-6405 GCA_036514735.1 Anaerolineales bacterium | reverse complement strand
AAGAGGTCGAAGCGGTTGAGGCCCGGCAGGACCTGCAGGGAGTAGACCCGCGGCCCCTGCAAGCTCATCGTGATGGGGAAACCGTAAAGGTCGATCTTACCGGTCCTAAAAATTACAGCTTCGATGTCGAACCCGGCAAGGTCATCAAGCCAGTAGCGGAAGGCACCTATAAATATAAGTACGGGGCTTGCGGAGAGAAATTTAGCGGCGAAATAACCGTGAAAGATGACTTGCAGTGGCTGGTCATCGAACAATGCCCTGGCGCCAAGATCTACACCAAGTTCGTCGTGGATAGCCACCTGCCTGACCCATTGACCGTCAGCCTGGTTGGCCCGGTGAATTACAACCTTTCGGTGGAACTGGGCAGCAACAAGTACCTGTCCATGCAGACCGGCTTCTATACCTATTCATACACAGCTTGCGGCGGTACTTACGGCGGAGAAGTGCGCATCACCAAGAACGGGGCCGCCCGCCTGACCCTGTACGGCTGCGAGGTGGTCGATTTCAAGCTGGCGTTCGCCACTCCGGATGCACCCACCAACTTGCGCATCGGCAGCCACTATGGCTTTCCCATCACGATGAGCCTGCAAGGGCCGCGGGTCTACTCCCTCCAGGTCCTGCCAGGCCTCAACCGCTTTGACCTCTTCCCCGGCACCTATTCCTACTCCTTCACCGCTTACGGCGTTTTCAAGACAGGAAGCTTTACCATCGGTGAAGGTACCGTCGCCTTCATCATCAGCCCGAATAGATAACCCAATCGGATCGCTAAACATAACAAGAGGCGCAATTGCGCCTCTTGTTATGTTTATAGCAGCCCAGGATGAGCGCATGGGCTGGGCGGTATAATCCGCCCAGGCGTGTTAATTCCAGTGCAGCCTGGCATCGCAATCTCAATTCACCCACACTGCCTACCCGATGTTCTTAATATTCCCCAATCTGTTGAACCTGCATCCAGCTTCTTGCTGACCGCTGCCGATGAGTAGACCCGCGACAAGCGCCCTTGAAGGCTTTCGCTTCGACATATCGGAACTTTCCGGGTCCCTGGGGGATTTAGGTGTGATGCTGCCTCTGGTGGTGGCGCTTATCTCTTTGAATGGCGTGAACGCCACCAGCGCCTTCTTCGTCATCGGCCTGGTTTATTTTCTCAATGCCTTCACCTACCGGCTGCCAGTCCCGGTGCAGCCGCTGAAAGCGCTGGCTGCTACAGCCCTGGCACTAAACCTTTCATCCCCAGTGATCACGGCTGCCGCCTGGTGGGTTGCCGGCATATTCCTTGTGTTGTCATTTACGGGCGCAGTCCGCTGGCTAGCCAGCCTTTTCCCGACCGCAGTGGTGCGCGGCATCCAGGTGGGCCCGGGTTTGCTCTTATTGCGTTCCGCTTGGGGATTGATTACCGTGCCCGGCGAAGGCTGGACAGTGGCCTGGTCGCTGGCTGGCCTCAACGTGCCGCTGGCCTGGGTGGCCGCCCTCGGCGCGGTGTTGGTACTCCTGCTTGGCTTGTGGTTGCGTCCATCCTGGGCAGGCCTTCTGGTAATTTTGTTTGGGTGTCTGCTGAGCTTGGCTGCCTTTGGCATTCCGCATGTGGAGCTGGCTTTCACGTGGCCGGGTCTGGTTCAGCCGCGCCTGGAAGATTTTTGGCCTGCGTTTTGGCTGCTGGTTGTGCCACAGATTCCGCTAAGCCTGGCGAACTCGGTATTTGCCACGGCAGATGCAGCCCGGCAGTATTTTGGCAAGGCCGCGGAGGTCGTTTCGCCACGCCGCTTGCTGCTGACCATGGGGTTAGGCAACGTGGCTGCTGCCGCCTTTGGCGGGGTGCCCGTGTGCCATGGCAGCGGCGGGTTGACAGCCCACGTGCGTTTAGGGGCGCGCAGCGGAGGAGCGCTGATCATCATTGGGACGCTATTCCTGATTTTTGCCTTGGTAGGGGGCAGCAGCATCTTGTCCTTATTGGCGCTGATTCCGTTTTCAGCGTTAGGCGTGCTGCTAGCCTATGTCGGATTCCAGCACTTGTGGTTGGCTGCTGACCTACGTGGAGGCCAAGCGTGGTCGGTGGCGCTGCTGGTTGCGCTGGTGGCCTGGGTTACTCAAAACTTGGCCTGGGGCTTTGGCGCTGGGTTACTTCTTCATTACGCCTGGGCTTGGGCAAGCAAGCTTGGTTTGCGAACGGAACGACCCTAAGATGCCGCGCGGCCGTCACCTGGTGCGGATCAAAGCTAAGCCCCTTGATCCAGCCGTGGCACAGAAATATTGGCTGGACTGGGATGCCAAGGCTTTACGCCGAGATGCCGGCATGTTCCCACCCCTTACCTCTCCTGCCCTTTTTGGCAACCGGCACCCGTTGGAGGTCGAGATCGGGTCAGGCAGCGGTGAATACCTGGTAGCTCTCGCCAGCCACAATCCTGAAACAAATTTCCTGGGCATTGAAGTTTCATTTCGCTCCGCTACTTTCGCTGCAACCCTGGCGTCCAAGGCTGAATTGGATAATTTGCGCATCTTGCGGGCGAACTTCAAGCTACTTTATCCGAACCTCCAGGCCGATAGCTGGGCTCGGGTGTACCTTCATTTCCCTGATCCCGTACATAGGCGAGAAGATGAAAAACGCAACCTTTTTACCCCAGAGTTCCTGGATGCCATGGCCAAAGTCCTCTTGCCTGGCGGCGAGCTAAGTGTAGCTAGCGATAAGCCCGAATTCTTCTTCGCTATGTTGGAGCTGGCCGAGGGGGATAACCGCTTCGAGAAAGTGCACACGGAACGCTACCTTGAGGGTTTTGAAACCCCCGTGAAGTCCCGCTTCCAGCGTTTTTGGGAGCGTAAGGGTATTGGACCGCTAAGGTTTGTGCTTCGGCGACGCCCGCTTAGGACCTGATCCGGAGCCAAAGTTTAAACAAATAGCGGCGCGGGTGACCGCGCCGCTATTATTTAGTGAGATTTCGGTTAGCCGACCTTCTTCAAGACTGGCAGGCCGGTCGCCATTTCGGCTACAGTGTACCCAGCTGGCACGGCGTCGATGACACCTGCCTTCTGCTCCTTCGAGAAGAAGTACAGGGTGCGGGGTTTGCCGGTCTTGCTTTCGCGTGTCTGTGCGTGAAGATAATACTTTGTTCCCTTGGAATTGGTGAATTCATAAGCCATGGTACGCTCCTTTACTGACTAGAGAATGGTAATGAGTGCTAGCTACCCTTACGACAGAATTGTAGCATTTGCTACGGCTAGAGGCAATAAAATTTCTTGAGCAAATTAGCCGTAAATTAGGTAAAGCTAAATATGGGATCTTCTGGCGTTCATGCAGAACCTTGCCCCGGATGATTAGAAACGCCTTGACATTCGGTTGTCCATGCAATAACATCATCCAGGCTTTTTGCCCTCTACTCGAAGGAGAACGGATGAAACCCAGGACGACTTGGAATAAAATAGCATTCGTATTGATGGTGGTTGCTTTGTTAGCAGCCGCCTTGCCCAGCCCGGCTTTGGCCGCCCAAAGCGATTTGGTGCGCTTCAAGGTCGAAAATAACGCCGACCGCAGCATTACCATCCGCCTTTATTCCCGAGACGGCAGCGGGCGGGCGTATTACATGCAGGTAGAAGCCGAAAGCACAAAGACCATGACCCCTCCGCGGGGACTTTATGATTACCGGTTAACCGCCTGTGGGGTGATGGTGTTTGGCGAAGTCGACCTGACCGGCCCGCTGACCTGGCTGGTGCCCGATTGCGGCGATAAGGGTGGTCCGGGTAGCAAAGCCCCGAACACCCAGGATGTAGGCAAGATCCTCAAACTGACCAAGGTAAAACTAGTCAATGACACCGGCAAAGCGCTGCGTGTTTGGCTGGCAGGTCCCTTCCATTACGTCTTCGACATCCCAGTGGGGGGCACTAAGACCGTCAGCATCCTCAAAGGCGCCTACGAGTGGACCCATTTTGCCTGCCAAGGGTTGATCCGTGAGGGTAATTTGTACGCTGCCGGAGCCAAGACGAAGACCTTCGAGTGTAAGGACTAGCATCCCTGAAGGAGCTAAAACCCAAAAGAGCGCCAGATTGGCGCTCTTTTTATTCTCGAGAGTTAGGGAAAGAGGATGGGAGGCCGGGTGTCCATAGTCCAGCTGGTGGGAAAGACCGGCCTTCCGGCGCTGTTCAGATATTCGAGCAGGATCCAGCCCTGGTCGCTGCGGCCCCAGACATTACTGCCCTGAGGCAGATACTCGTAAATCACGATGGTTTGGCCCTCTTCGAGTGCAGCAACTTCCTTGGCGAAACCTTCTATCGTGTTTACTACCGATACGCTATCTATTACGGTGGCGCACAGCGGAAGCTGAGGGAAGAATTCCATACGCTCGAGATCTACCCAGTAACCTTCCTCTTTGTCGGCAAGGTTGGGGAAATACACATCAATCCCCCCGGCGTTGCCTAGTTTGCCATCAACGGAAACGGAAGTGAACTTAGTGACCAGCCAGGGCGTTTTTAGGTAATTAACGTCGGTGGGGTCGGGAGGGTCTGCCTTGAAATACAGCATCTCGATGCGGGCGGCCCCATTTTTTATTTCGAGCACGTTCACCAGGTTTCCGCCCGAGGAAACGGCAGCAGCAACCGGGTCTTGCTCCAATTGATCCAGTTCAAGGATAGGGATGAAGGCATTACCGTTATTGAAGAGGCCCGCTGCGACGCGGGCGATCCAGACCGCGGCCCCCTCGCTAGGCTGCAACTCCCTTAGATATTGCAGCCATTCGCGGCTATAGGGGACGCTGGCTTTGGTCCCCTTGGGATTGCCAAGCAAGGGCACGGTCTCGGGGTACCAGTTATAGTGAAAACCGCTGGGCCAATCCGGAGCGCCCATGCGGGAAGGCCACGGCATCCACTGCGGGTCGTGCATCAGGCGGGCGAAGCGGGGAAATCCCTGGGCCGGTTGTACGGGGCAGTCGATCACCGTTACCTGCAACTGGCTTTCTGTGCTAACGGTGGCTAAACTGCCTGCGGATGCATGTTGGGTGACGAGAAAAACGGCGCCGAGCAGAAGCAAGCCTGCGGCAAGAGGGAGTTTGTGCGATCGCATGAAAACTGGTTTGGTATTGTAACCGCTGAAATCAGGGCAAGCGATAAGGAAAAGGGGCTATTTGGCCGCGCGCAAACCCAGCCAGCTTATCCGATGACCAAGCGATAACAAAAGCCGTCCAAGGGCGTTTTAATCCGCGGAGCGGACATGATCCGAAAGTTAAAATCAGGCAAATACCGGTTGTATTCGCTGAAAAAAGATCCCAAAACCGGAAAACGCCGAAATTTGGGGACTTTCAATACGCGGGCGGCAGCAAAAAAGCACGAAGGCGAAATCCAATACTTTAAACGCAGAGCAGGCTGAAGATTTAGATCAAGCTGAGAACACAGCCGGCAATTTAGTCGCCCGCGTCGCGGAAGACTTCTACCTTATCTTTTCCGGTCTGTTTGGCGCGATAGAGCGCCTGGTCCGCCTGGCCAAAGAGTTGGGTGGAAGTGGTCTCGTCACCAGGGCGGCCTGAAAAACAAGCGATGCCGATACTCAAACGAGGGTGGAGATGCGGCTTTATTTCGGCCATCAACTCGGAGGTATTGTAGTGGTTACGCAGGCGCTCGACAATTTCCTGGGCTTCCAGCAGGTTGGTGCCGGGCAGCACCAGCATGAATTCATCGCCGCCCCAACGCCCGGCCCAATCGTAGCGGCGCAAGGTCTTCCTGACGGTGGCGGCCAATTGCACGATGACTTTATCGCCCATCAAGTGTCCTAGATTGTCGTTGATGTCCTTCAAATTATCCAGGTCAACCAGCACCACGCAGACGGGGCGGCGCTCCCGCTGGGCGCGGTGCCATTCGGCTTCGGCGTGGTCGGTGATGGCGCGCCGGTTGAGCAGCCCGCTGAGCGCGTCCTGCATGGCCAGGGTCTCCATTTCCCCCAGCGAAAGGCGCAGCTGTTCTTCCAGGCGTTTGCGTTCGGTGATGTCGCGCATCACGGTTTGAAAGAACAGGATCCGGCCGCGGTCATCCTTTACCAGGTTGACGCTGACTTCAGCCATGCGGCGGCTGCCATCCGACCGCACCAGGTTGCGTTCATACAAGGGCAGGCTGCCCAATTTTTCCAACTGGCTGTAATAGCGGCGAGCGGCTTCGCGTTCTTCCGCAGGGATGGCATCGAAAACCGACTTGCCGACCAATTCCTCCCGCGTGTACCCAAGGAGATCGGCGGCGTTCTGATTGGCTTCAAGATAGGTGTAATCCGGTTTGACAAGGAAGATGGCATCGTTGGTTTTTTCGAACAACGAACGATAACGCCCTTCGGATAGGCGCGCCCGGCGCATGGTTTCGTGCAAAACGGTATCGGCAATATAAAAGATAAAGATAAGCAGGAGGAAGCTGATGGCGATGGCGCCCCAATCGCTTTGCATC
>DATBWP010000179.1:0-4062 GCA_036514735.1 Anaerolineales bacterium | reverse complement strand
GCTTGCTCTAAAAAGATCTGCGCATCCATGCGCTGTCCGAAAACCTGCGTTCCGTTAGCCAACCCCGGGAAGCCAAACCTTCCGTGCGGGTAGGTTTCCTTTAGGAGTGTCACTACGTCCAGCCACCAGCGCGCAAATTCGTCGCCGGATTGCCAGGCCGTGAAGCATCCTTCCCGCACCAGGTTAGGGGCGCTATGGACTTCGAAATAACTGATGCCCGCGTCCAGGTGTGCTTTCAGCAAAGGCCGCACTTGGGCCACCCATCCACTTGGCGCTGTGCCGGCCCCTGTCATCGGCAGATGGACTTTGCTCATAATAAAAGCATCCCGGTAATTTTTTCTGATGCGTGCGATTTGCTCTGCATTAGTTTGCAAGTTGAGTTTTATGGCCTCTGGTCTATTTGAGCTCTTCCCAATATCATTTTGCCTTGGCTCTTTTCCATCTAGATCCATGATGGTGCCGGAGAGGCAGCGGCCAGGCGGCCACGCGTAGGTGGCTATGTCGTTTTGGGGTGGGGTGGCAAATAGGAAAGGAGTGGGATCCATAAGGTCATTAGGGTAATGGGTGAGGCCGCCTGCAGTGGCACCTTCCAGCTTGAGGCTAATGTGGATATGGCCGCCTGCCGTTTCTCCCGTGGGACCCGCATAACCGATCACCTGCCCGGCGTTCACCTTGCTGCCCCGGTGCACCGAAATTTTGCTCAAATGGCCGTAGATGGTGCGGTACCCACCCTGATGCAGTATTTGTATCCAACGCCCATAGGGCTCTCGCGCTTGGAGGCGCTCTTGAACGACTTCAACGACTCCCTCGGCGCAGGCGTACACCCGGCTATTAAGCGGGGCGCGGATATCCAGTCCCTCATGCCCAGGCAGCATGCGGTGCGCAACCAGCTCCGGGTTAACCCCGAAAGCTTGCGTGATCACCCGGTAGTCTGTAGGCCACTGGAGTTGAGGAGGGCTGGTGCGGCTGGGTTCAGCTGCCTGGTTGCCAGCTGGATTGGTAGGATCCTTGGAGGGGTCGACGGCTTCGTTTTCTTCGAACCGAATCTTGTTTTCCATGGCAGCTTAACTAAATCCCAATTTGCGTTCTTTCATCGACGTGTAGCGACCTTGCCCGATGATCAGGTGATCGAGCAGCTCGATATCCAACAGGCGCCCTGCTTCACGCACGGTTTTGGTCAGCGCCAGGTCATCCGGGCTCGGGGTCGGGTCGCCGCTAGGATGGTTGTGCACCAGGATGAACGCAGCGGCATTCTTGCGCACGGCCTGAGTGAATATTTCGGCCACGCGCACATGTGCCGAGTTCACCGTTCCTTGGTAAATCTCAATAATGTCGATAACCTTGTTGCGTGTATCCAGCAGGATGGCGCGTAGGTGTTCCTGCTCCAGCGCGCTCATCTCGTATTGCACCAGCCCTGCGGCATCGGCCGGGCTGCCGATAGCTGGGCGCGTCTCAGGTTGCTCGATGGTCAGTCGTCGGCCGAGTTCAATGGCGGCCTTTATTGTGGCTGCTTTGGCCTCCCCCAGGCCGTGTTGGTTCTCCACCTCGTGGAAATCAGCACGTTGTAAACCGGCTAACCCGCCAAAGGTTTGCAGCAGGCGTCGTCCTACCTGGACGGCGCTCTCTCCTGGCACGCCAGTGCGCAATAAAACGGCCAGCAGCTCGTCGGTGTTCAGAGCTTGCGCCCCTTGTTGCTGCAAGCGTTCGCGCGGCCTTTCGGCAGGCGGCAGGTCGGCAATGCGATATTGTTTAGTCATGACTCTGGCTTAGTAGTCTACAAGAAATATGCCAGACAGGCTTGCATTGACACCCCTTTTTACGCACGGTATAGTCACCCGCATGAAGTCCAAACCCTGGCTGCTCCTGCTGGCCACTTTGGTCGTGGCAGGCCAGGCGTGTAATTTCCCACAAACCCTGAATTTCCCGCAGCCCACCGCTATCAGTCAAACTAGTTCGACAGCAACATCCAGTCCGACCCTGACGTCGGCGCCTTCACCCACGCTGACAACCGAAACACGCATCGACGCAGGTGACCTGGCCTTTTTCAACGGGGATTGGACTGGTGCCTTGCGCGAATATCAACGCGCGCTGGATGAAAGTCGGGATGATGAACTGCGCGCCGCGGCCATGCTCGGTATCGGGCGTACTCATCTGCAATTAGCCAACATTTTCGATGCCCGTTCGGTGTTGCAGGAACTAGTTGAGCTGTATCCATCCACACAGGCTGCGGCCGGAGCGTATTTTTCCTTAGCCGATGTCTACGTCGAATTTAACAACCCGCCGGCTGCTGCCGAAGCTTATGCGCACTATCTCGACTTGCGCCCAGGGATCATTGACTCTTATGTGCACGAGTGGCGTGGAGATCGCTTGCTGGACGCTGCCAACTATACCGAGGCACGCGCTGCTTATCAGCAGGCCAATCAGGCTCCGCGTCTCGGAGATAGCCTTGGCGTGCAGGTAAAAATAGGCAATGTGCAAACACTCGGTGGCGACTATGCGGAGGCCATCGCTACCTATCAGACAATCTTTGACGCCACGATCAACGAGTATCTGAAGGCTGACCTGGACTTGCTCATGGGGCGCGCGGCTCTGGCCTTAGGGGATACCGATGCAGCCTATGCCTACTACCAGCACGCGGTCAATAACTACCCGCTGGCTTATTCCTCCTACGCGGCTCTGGTGGATTTGGTGAACGCCAGTATCCCTGTGGATGAATATCAACGCGGATACATCGATTATTACGTGGCCACGTTAACCAGCGATCCGGGTGATTCTCAGGAACTGTACAGCGCCGCAGTGCGCGCTTTTGATCGGTTTTTGGAAGGCAATCCAGACGCCCACAATGACTCGGCCCACCATTACCGCGGGCTCGCCTTACGCGCCACGGGTGACTACCAGGCCGCCATTAGCGAATGGGACCACATCATGGCAGAGCATGCCTTTGATGAACATTGGGTGGATGCCTTCTCGGAAAAAGCAACAACCCAGTGGTTTTACCTGGAAGACTATGAAGGAGCCATCGATACCTTGCTGGGTTTTGTCGCCTCGACCCCCAGCCAACCGGCTTCAGCGGAGTTTTTGTTTACTGCCGGCCGCATTGCCGAACGCGGCGGCCGCCTGACCCGCTCCATTCAGATCTGGCCCAGAGTAGCCGACGAATACCCTTCATCCGAATATGCCTATGATTCGGTGTTTCTGGCCGGTATCAGCGCCTATCGCCTCGAGGATTACGTTCAGGCCCAGAGCCTGTTCCTGCGAGCCTATCAGACCGCGTTGAGCTTGGAGCAGCAATCCCAATCCCTGTTCTGGATCGCCAAGGTCTTGCAAGTCCAAAATGATGCCGACGGCGCCCGCAATGCCTGGGAGCAGGCGGCCGCGGTTGATCCTACGGGTTACTACAGCGAGCGGGCCAAGGATATTTTGGCAGGCCGCCAGATCTTTGAGCCGCCAACCTCGATCGATTTCGAATACGACATCGAAGCGGAACAGCGCGAGGCCGAAGATTGGATCCGCACCACGTTTTCGCTCCCCTCGGATACGGACCTCAGCGGGCTCGGCGACCTGCTCGCCGAGCCCCGCTTTCAGCGCGGCACGGAATTGTGGAACCTGAAAGAGGACGAGCTGGCGCGGGCCGAATTCGAAGATTTGCGACAGAGCGTGGCTGCCGACCCGGCCAATTCTTATCGTTTAGCCAACTACCTTATCGACCTGGGCTTGTATCGCACCGGTATCTTTGCGGCCAGGGAGGTGCTCTCCCTGGCCGGAATGAGCGACGCCGGCACGATGAACGCGCCCACCTATTTCAATCGTTTACGCTTTGGGGCTTACTACCGCGAGCTGGTGCTGCAAGAAACCAATCGAAACAGGCTCGACCCGCTTTTCTTCTATGCCATGATGCGGCAGGAGAGCCTGTTTGAAGGCTTTGTCACCTCATCGGCCGGGGCGCGCGGCTTGATGCAGATCATTCCGTCCACCGGGGAGCAAGTGGCCGAGCTAACCGGATGGCCGCCTGATTTTACTGCGGACGATCTCTATCGCCCCCTAGTAAGCATTCGTTTGGGG
>DATBWP010000178.1:0-7128 GCA_036514735.1 Anaerolineales bacterium | reverse complement strand
CTCTGGAAAAGCTTGGCGCACCTCGTGGATCACATCCAAATAAGGCAGGGCTGGTTTGACCATTAGAATATCTGCCCCTTCGGCTACGTCTATTGCGGCCTCGCGCAGGGCTTCGCGTCTGTTCGCGGGGTCCATCTGATGGGATTTGCGATCACCGAAGCTGGGAGGGGATTCGGCCGCCTCTCGAAATGGGCCGTAAAATGAGGAGGCGTACTTTACAGCATAAGACAGGATAGGAGTATGTTCAAATTGCTCTGCGTCCAGCGCCGCGCGGATTGCGGCAACCATACCGTCGATCATGCCGCTCGGCGCCACAATATCCGCACCAGCACGGGCATGGGAAAGCGCTACCTTGCAAATAATTTCCAGGGTAGGTTCATTTAACACGTAATCGGGAGGTAAGTGGGGATGGCTATGTTCGGCTCGATTTAAAATGCCGCAATGCCCGTGATCCGTGTATTCGCACAGACACACATCGGTCACCACAACCATATCTGGCACCGCGTCTTTTATGGTTCTAATGGCTTGCTGAACAACGCCATCGTCAGAAAAGTTTTCTAGGCCAATTGGGTCTTTTTCCTTTGGAATGCCGAACAGGAGCACCGCAGGAATACCCAGGGAAAAAAGTTCCTGGCACTCTTTTGCGGCCTTATCCGCAGACCTTTGGTATATCCCTGGCATAGACGCAATTTCCTGCTGCACATTTTTGCCATGCCGAATAAAGACGGGGCAAATGAAATCGTCGGTGGAAAGGGGCGTCTCGCGCAACATGCGGCGCAAGGTCGGAGTAAGCCGCAGCCGGCGTGTTCGTGCAAGGGGGTAAGTAAGTTGAGGCGTTGGGGTCATTTAGTTCCGACTTTCTTCCCGGCGTAAAAGCGACAAAGCGAATCAACCATACCTTCCAAGGTATGAATTTCAGCCACCATATCGATCGGCAACTCATAGTCTCGTGCAGTACTGGCCGTTACTGGGCCAATATAGGCGTAAGTGGGTGAGCCGGAGAGATTGCCTGGGTCCAAATGCGCCTCTTGCATCATTGACACAAAATTGCGCACGGTGGACGAGCTGGTAAAAGTAAGCGTGTCCACCCCGTGACGAATTTGCTGCAAACCCTCCTCGGCCGGAGCGGCGGGCACAGTGCGGTAAATCTCCAAGTCGGTCACCTGACCGCCGGAAGCGCGAATGCCTTCAGGCAGGTCCGGGCTGGCCAGATCCCCGCGAGCCAGAAGCACACGCTGGCCAGCTAAAGTTCCTAATCCAGGCAGGATCGCTTTGGCTACAAATTTCTCAGGGACGAAATCAACCCTCCAGCCAAGCTGCAGCATGGCATTGGCCGTCTTAGACCCTACAGCGGCCAGCTTGAGCGAGGGTGTCATCGAACCGCTTGTAATATGGCTGCTGAGTACCTTCACCGCATTGACGCTCGTCAAAATAAGCCAATCGAAACTGTGTAACTTCTTTAGACTGGATTGGAGGAGCTGTGTTTCCTGGGTTGGTCTAATTTCAATGGTCGGAAAAGGGACCGGGATGGCGCCCTGAGCTTCAAGCAAGCTAGCAAAAGCAGGAAAATCTACGCGTGGTCTGGTCACAACCACCCTTTTGCGATGCAATTCAGGCATTGAGCACTTCCTCGGCGCCTTGGGCCAAGGCTTCGGTTGCCAACTTTGCCCCCAGGCTTACGGGGTGAGCATTCCTCCCGGAGACTCGAATCTGTCGTTGCCCATCGAGTGAAATTACGGTACCTTGCATTTCAATCTGCTCCTCCATCGCAGAAGCATAAGCTCCCACTGGCAGAGAACAACCGCCACCCAGGGCATCCAGAAAAGCACGCTCCGCGCTCACCGCGCGGCGAGTCTCAACATGGTCAATTACTGCTAGATAGTTCAATACATCCTCATCGTCGCTACGGCACTGCACCGCCAAGGCGCCTTGCCCTGGCGCGGGAAGCATAATTTCAAATGTCAGTTCCTCAGCGACGTGCTGCTCCATCTCCAGCCGCGTCACACCGGCAGTAGCCAAAACAATGGCATCGTAATCCCCGGCGAGCAATTTGCGAATGCGGGTATCTACGTTGCCGCGCAGTGGCTTTACGTGCAGATCGGATCGGTAGGCAAGCAATTGCGCCTGACGACGCAAGCTTGAGGTGCCCACCCTGGACCCACCAGGTAATTCAGCCAGGGTTAGGCCTTTGGGGTTGAGCAGCACGTCGGAAGCCGGGCCGCGGCGAGGAATGGCCCCGATCTTCAATCCAGGACTTTTCGCTATTGGAAGATCTTTTAACGAATGCACTACGGCATCAACTTCACCCTCATGGAGCGCATTGTCCAGCTCGGCGGTGAACAGGCCTTTCCCACCGATCTCCGCCAAAGGTTGATCGAGCAAAACATCACCGCGCGTTTTCATAACAATCTGTTCGCACTGCAAATTGGGCCAATGGGATTGCAACGTCTGGATAACCGTTGAGGTTTGCCAGCGGGCTAATTTTGAGGGGCGGGTAGCAAAGCGCAGCTTTGTCATTTCAGGGGCTTATTCCTGATCCAATCCAAAAAGCTGGCGAGCCACAGCCGCATAATGAGCGCTATTTTCGTGTGTGGTTCGCTGGCGCAAGCGCGCCGTAGGGTTATGCAGCAGCTTTCTCACGATAGACCGCGTAAGAGCGCCAATTTGCTCCTGTTGTTCTGGAGTGAGGTTGGGAAGGCGCCGCAGGGTTTTTTGCAACTCTTCGTCGCGAATACTTTCGGCTTGCTGGCGCAGACCGCGAATCACTGGAACCATGACATCAAGGTCGATTGAATAAGCAATGAAATCCCTGACTTCCTCGTCCACAATTTGCCGCGCCCGAGGAAGCTCTTTGCTGCGCGCGGATTGCAATACTTCCACCCCCCGCTGTAAGTCGTCCATATCATGGAGGAAGACGTTTTTCACCTGGCTGGCATCCGGATGCACATCGCGGGGGACCGCAATATCCAGAATCACGAGCGGCCTTTGCGGGCGGATTGCCATGACCTGTTCAACCATCTTTTTCTCAATCAAAAAATCTTTGGATGAAGATGAACACAGCAGTACGTCGACTTCTACAAGGTATTTGGCTAACTGATCAAGTGTGCCGGCGCGCCCATTCCAACGCTGAGCCAACTTTGCCGCGCTGCGCAGCGTGCGGCTTGCTACGCTAAATTGCTTTACGCCGTGTTTGCGAAAGGCTTCCACCGCCAACTCGGCCATTTCCCCGGCACCGACCAGCAGAACGTGTGCTTGATCTAGACGCTTACCCTGACGGCTGGCCAACTTAACGGCGAGAGAAGGAACCGAGGTAGACAATCGGCTTAATGCGGTTTCACTTTGCACCCGTTTGGCGCTGAAGATGGCTGCCTGAAAAAGCTTAGATAGACGCGGCCCGACGGTTTGGCGGGCACGAGCAAATTCGTAGGCCTTTGAGACCTGCCCTAGGATTTGCGCTTCTCCAATCACCAGCGAGTCCAAGCCAGCCGCCACAAGGAACAAATGGCCCACCGCTTCATCGTCTTTCAAGCCGTAACTGTGGTCTTTTAACTCTTGCAACCTAACTCCGTTGGCTGCAGCTAAATCCTCAGCCATTTGGTCAAAGTCACTGTGCGAAGAAGTAAAGTAGACTTCCACTCGGTTGCATGTAGAAAGCACGGCGATCTCGCCCACCTTGCCTGTGGATACCTGTTCGTTTAGAAAGACTTGAAGCGCCGTTTCCCCCATGGCAAGCTTTTCGCGCAATGCCAGCGGCGCGGTGTAATGGCTAAAGCCAAGACAAAGCAGGCTCATGCTGTTCATGGTTTATTCGGCGACAAATGCTCTTGCACCACATCAGCCAATGCGGCCACAAAAGTGGGGGAATCGTTCAGAGATGGAGTTCGCTCAAGGCGGGCGCCATGTTTTTCGGCAATCTGGCGAGCTCTGATGTCAATGTCGTAAAGCACTTCCACATGATCACAGACAAATCCAACTGGTACCACCAGCAAGTTTTTTTCGCCTTTGTTGGCGAGTTCGACAACCACTTCTTCAATTTGCGGTCCGAGCCACGGAATGGCATTTTCACCCGCACTCTGGTAGCAAAACTGCCATTGATCAGCCCGCAGTTTCAGTCGCTCGGCCAGCAATCGGGCGGTTTCATTGAGTTGGTCGTCGTATGGATCGCCCATTTCCAGAATTTGAGCGGGCAAGCTGTGGGCGGTAAAGACGACATAAGGAACTGTGTCGCCGAACTTGTCCAGGCCAATCTCCATTTTTTCCACAATGGCGGAAAGTAGAGCCGGATGCTTGTGCCAGCTTTGGATACGTATAAAATCTATTTTTTGTCCACCCAATGCTTCGTCCAGCATTTGATAATACTTTCCAGTGCTCATACGAGAATTATGCGGAGCCATTACCACTGCCACTGCCTTGTGAATATTGGCCGCAGCCATTTGATTAATTGCACTATGGATACGAGGCTGCCAGTGGCGCATCCCTACAAATGCTTTAAAGGGCTTGTCCTTGCCGTTGGCGAAACGTTTGTTCAATTCATCTTCCAGCGCCCTTGCCTGCTGGCTGGTTCTCTCCAAAAGAGGAGATTTGCCTCCAATCATCTTATAGCGTCTGCCAATTTCTTCTATCAGCCCCGGTGAAGGCGCGCGGCCTCCACGCACATCCATAAGATAAGCCTCCATTTGGCTGAGGTCTTCCGGGCTGCCATAGGCCATGAGGAGCAAGCCGATGGTTTCTGGTTTGCCGGGCATCATCAAGCCGTCTCGATATCCGCCCGCCGCTCCCATAAAGCCAGGGTTTCTTCCGGCTTATGGTGAATGGCAGTGAAAAGCGGGGCGTCTAGCTTGGTATAACGGCGAGCTTCTGTATCGCGTAGCCCATGTACGAGATCGGAGAACAGGGCAAGATCACTGGTCTCGTAGACCACCACAAATTCCTGATCCTGCAAGCCAAACGAATAGAGTAACAGCTGTTTAATCTCGGGATATTCCTTTCCAATACGGATGTGCTCATTCATCATCCCCTGACGGGCCTCACGGCTCATCAAATACCAATCACCGGTTTTGGCAAAAGGGTAAATCGTTAAATAAGTATTGCGGGACTTGGCGAAAGGGTCGATTTCTTGCGCGGAACGAGTCTTGGTGTACTGGGAGGGTTTAGTCAGGCCCCACAGCGTGTGCACCGGTTCAACTAGATCGCGGAAAGGGTTGGTGGCCTGGGCAAAGCGGGTAAAAAATTTATGTAAAGAGGCCGGATGGTCAGCTTCTATAGCGGTCCACAAGAGGATGTCCGCGGCGTTTGAGGCGGGATAGACTTGGTAAACATCCAGATGGTCTGCCACACGTCTCAAATGTATTAGGTACTGGCGATGCATCTGCTTCCGTTTGTCATTGTCAAGCTGGTGGTAAGCCGGACAGAAACGGAAAAAGGCAAAGTGATTTAATGTTCGCGGAGTTTGCTCAGGCATTTGTTTCCTTAGAACCGAACTAATCGGATTTTGGCAATTATCAACGCCATATGGTACGAGTGAATTCACGTTGAGTAAACGTACTTTTATATAGCTTTGCCATTTTGAAGAAAAAGGGGTTTTTTGAAAATTGCCAGTCGTCAATTACCGATTACGCAAGCAGACTATAGAAGGTCTATTTTGAAGTTTTTGCTAATACGGTCAAACCTATGCAAAGTTACATTGCGAAGCAAGGAAGCCTTTGCTAGAGTCGAGCAATATTAACCGCACTCGTAAAATGCGCCTGATAGAAGAGATATTTGGAAACAAATGCATCGTCTTATGCGATCTATTTATGGCAATCCGAACGAGCTTTCAGGCTAATTGGGGGGCTGCCCACGCAGGAGACTGCTGATCCCTGTCAAAGATAGGAAAGGGAAACAAACGTGGCCGACTGGTTAACCCTTAGTCAAGTGGCAAAGATACTTGGTGTGCACCCTGGCACAGTCCGCAAATGGGCTGATAAAGGTCATCTGCCTTCTCATCGTACCCAAGGGGGCCATCGGCGTTTTCGCCAGCAGGACATAGATTTGTGGGTGACATCGCAGCGGAACTTTGCCAAAGAAGGCCCAACCTCCGTAGTGCGTAGCGCTTTGATCCATACCCGCCTGCTGATCAGCGAGGGAAGTCTGGAAACCGAAAAGTGGTACGCGAAATTGGATCGAACTGCCCGCGAGGAATTTCGTCACAGCGGCCGCAAGCTTATGCAAAGCCTCATGAAATTTTTAGCATCCAACGAAAAAGAGGGGCAAGCAGAAGCCCATGCGGCAGGCTATGAATACGGCATGTTAGGCCGGCGACACGGTTTAAGCTCGCTTGAAGCCACGCAGGCTTATTTGTTTTTTCGAAGCGCGTTGCACGAAGCCTTACTTGCGGTTTACGAAACAGCAGCCATTCATTCAGCACAGGCCTGGAAAGAAATGACTCAAAAGATAGAGGCCTTTACAAACCAGGTGCTTATCTCATTACTGGAAACTTATCAAATTACCAAAAATAAGACTAAAAAATAATCTGGGTTTTTTTATTCCCAAGCGGGACGGTTACCTGGCCCTCGGCTTGAGCAACTGATCTTTGGGCGCCATAATAATTAATAGGCCTGGCAGGATTCGAACCTGCAGCCCGGCGATAAGATTGTCAGTTGTAATAATAACAACATGGGGACTAGGGGGTTATGACATCTGACAACTTACAAGGGCTGCCGCAAGATAATGCAACGGGCAAAGCGAAGGATGAGAGTTCCCATGCGGGATATTAATAGCAGGAAGATGGTGATTTAGGAGAAAAGAGCAACGGACGTCAAGGAACTGGTGTATTAATCCTACTCCATACCCCCGTCCACTCCGGCACGCGCTGCCAGCCATTGGCCTTCACCCTGGCGGCCAGCGGTTCGCCGAAGAAGAAACCGCACAGCTCCGCTGCCCGCGGCACGCTGCCGAAGTCGTAATCGGTGGCGACTACCCGGCGGCTGAAGCCCTGCTCCCGCTCCAGCCAGTGGTAATAAGCAGCCAGGGCCGCATTCGGTGGCGCCGGTTCCTGCACTCCGGTGCCCAGGGTCTCCAGGATGATCAGCGTGCCGCCCGCTCTGGTCGCCCTATGCATCTCTGCCATAGCGCGCTCAACTTGCGCTT
>DATBWP010000177.1:0-5676 GCA_036514735.1 Anaerolineales bacterium | reverse complement strand
GAGGGCTTAATCGGTAATGTGGAGAACTCGAGAATTTTCCGTGCAGCACCTAGGGATCGTCTATTTAGTCAACATCTGAGAAATTGAGTTTCGAAGCAGCGAATCTGCTAGAAACTCTTAAATTGAACGGCTTTTTCGTTCAATAGTTCTCTTGGTGATTCCAGCAGCGAGGGTACACCCGGTCCCATCTCGAACCCGGCAGTTAAGCTCGCTAGCGCCGATGGTACTTGGGGGGCAGCCCCCTGGGAGAGTAGGTCATTGCCAAGGGAACTTTTCTTTAAACGAAAAGGCGCCCGAGAGGGCGCCTTTTGTTATTTCACCAGGTTGGACTGCCACACCCCGCTTAGCTGCTCTTTTAGTCCAGCGCCCGGAACCCCTCGGCCAGGCCCTTCAACCTGCCTTTGTCCGTGAGCCACGCTGCCAGCAAGCCGAGGAAAGGACTAATGATGGTAGGGGTCAGCCACAACATCAAGATCGGGTTTCCTCCGCTGTAATCTCGGTCCATCAATTGGAAGAGGGTCCAGAACCAGTTGACGAAGAAAATTAGCCAGAAGGCACTGATCATGATGCCGTCATGGAGTTCCAGGCGTCGCCTGGTGATGATGTCGGCCTCGCCCCTGGTCATGCGCATCACAAAATACATGCCGATAAAACCACCCACCAGGCCAAGCAGCCAGCCGCCGAAATAGGCGCCGATCCAGACACAGACCAGAAAGATCAGCGTATGGCTGACCAGGGCGCCCAAAGTACCCGTCCAGGGATAATGAAGGATTTTTTCTGCGGTGAGGCCGGGCTGAGAGGCGGCGAACTCGGCCGCTTCCCTTTTCCTGGCTTCCGGGGTAACACCCCGATAACAGCGGGTGCAGATGGCCCGTTTGTTAGGCCAGCCAGCTCGGTTCCACATGGTCAGCGGAGTACCACAGCTCTCGCAAACAGCAGGGGTTGACACGACTCACCTCCAAGATCACCAAAGCCAAAACAAGCCAGCAAAACAATCCCCCTTTTTCACAATAGTCCAGGCTTGGTTCCCTGAGGTAAGACAAATGCCCTGAGTTTGGCAGTCAATTGTCCGCACGCCCTGTTTGTCCCCACTGGAGCCGCGACTATAATGCCCTCTGGTGGAAAGCCAGGAAGATTTCACAACCCCATTGCGCGCCCTGCCGCTGCTTTGGATTTCGCTCGCTTTCCTGGCCGGCATCCTGCTGGCCTCGCTTCTCCCCTTACCCCTGTGGGCTTGGCTATTGGCAGCCGCTGTGCTGGTGCTGGCAGCTTTCCGCCTGCGCCGGCGGCTCGGGTGGATGTATCTATTCGCACTTGCGCTGGCTGGTTCTTTATTGTTCGGCGCAGCCAGGTACCAGGCTGCCCAACCCGTGTTCGGGGCCGCGGACCTGGCCGCTTACAACGACGGCGCGGAGCGCGTCGACATCCGCGCCATCCTTTACGAGCCACCGCTGGCCCGCGAGACTTACCTCGAATTGCGCGTCGAGGCGGAAAGCATCTTCGCCGGCGGCCAGGTCTACCAGGTGCGCGGCAGGCTGCTCGCCCGCGTAAATCTCGGAGCGGAGTTCCAATACGGCGACCGACTGCGGTTGCAAGGCGAACTGGTCACCCCCGCTGAAAACGAGGATTTTTCTTATCGGGATTACTTAGCCCGCGAGGGAATTTACAGTCTGCTGCCATTCGCATCCGCCACGCGGCTGGCAAGCGACCAGGGCAGTCCCTGGTGGGCGGCCCTGTATGGCTTGCGGGGGCGCGCCCTTGAATTGCTGTACCAACTCTATCCGGCGCAGGAAGCGGCTCTCCTGGCCGGCATCCTGCTAGGTGACGAAAGCGGCCTGAGCGAGCCGCTCAAGGCTGCTTTCAACGACACCGGCACGCGCCACATCATCGCCATTTCCGGTTTCAACATCAGCATCATTGCCGGAGTGTTGCTAAGTGCCTTCAGCCGCTGGCTGGGCCGGCGGCGCGGCCTCTGGTTGGCTGGCCTGGGTATCGGCCTCTATACCCTGCTGGTCGGCGCCGATGCAGCCGTGGTGCGCGCCGCCATCATGGGCATTCTGGCGCTGGTGGCCTTGCAAACCGGGCGCCAACCGCTGGCTTTGAACACCCTCGCCATCAGCGCCGCGCTGATGGCTGTGTTCAATCCCCTGCTGCTCTGGGACCTTGGCTTCCAGCTCTCCTTTGCGGCCACTCTGGGTCTGATCCTGTACGCTGCGCCGCTGAGCCAGCGCGCGCACGATTGGCTGGCGCGGCGCTTTTCGAAGGCCTGGGCGGCGCGCCTGCGAGGACCGCTCAACGATTACCTGTTCATGACGCTGGCCGCGCAGCTCACCACCTTGCCCTTGCTCCTCTTTTATTTTCAGCGCCTTTCTTTGTTATCGCTGCCAGCTAATTTGTTGATCTTGCCGGTGCAGCCCGCTTTGATGATCCTCGGCGGTCTGTCTCTGCTGTTTGGCTTGGTCCTGCTCCCACTGGGGCAAATGCTGGCCTTTTTTGCCTGGGGCTTGGTGGCCTTTACCATCCGCGTGGTGGAATTCTTTGCCAGCATGCCCTGGGCTTCCCAGACTTTGGCCGATGTTCCGCTCTTCCTTGCTTTGGCCTGGTATGCCGGGCTTGCCGTCCTTACGATTCAGCCTTTGCGCAAGCGCGTCGCCCAAATTAAGCTGCGGCCTGCAATAGCTTTGGGCGTTTTGGCGGCCCTGTGTATCTGGATTTGGAATGCGGCCCTGGCCGCCCCGGACGGGACACTACAGCTGGCCTTGTTGGATGTGGGCGGAGAAGCCATCCTCATCCGCACTCCCTCTGGGCGCTCCCTTTTGGTCAATGCCGGGCCCAGTCTCTCCCGGTTGACCGATGAATTACGCCGGGAGCTTGCCTTTAGCGAGCGCTTGGATTGGCTGCTGCTGGGTGGCCGCCAGCGCGAGCAGATCGGCGCCCTGGCGGATGGGTTGGAGCGTGTGCCCGCACAAACCTTAGCGTGGGTCGCCGATGGCCAGCAGGTCGAGCTTGCCCTGCAACAGGCTTCCGCCAACGGGACTACGAGCGTCTCGCTGCATTCGGGGGATGTGTTCGACCTGGGCATGGAAGCGCGGTTGGAGGTTGTCGCCGCCGGTTCGCATGGCGCCGTGCTGCTTCTGGAATGGAAGGAATTCAGCGCGCTTCTTCCCGTTGGCCTGGATTCCGATCTGATCAAGGACTTGGAAACGGGTCTGGCCTTACCCCAGGTCGATCTGCTGTTGCTGGCCGATGGCGGCAACCCTGCGCTCAACCCACCGGAATGGATCGCTGATTTAGCCCCGCAGGTGGTGTGGGTGGCGGCTGACCAGCCCTTGCCGGAGGAAACTCAGGTCGCGCTGCAAGGTTTTCGCGTAATGCAGAGCCATCAGGTCGGCTGGTCGCATGTGATTACCGATGGCCAAAACATCTGGTTGGAAAGCGCCCAGCCTATTGCTCCCGCTCTCCGATTTCCCGATCCCTAATCACCAATCACCGCTTTCTATTCACTAACCGCTAATCTCAGCTTGCCTCATGCAAACGCTATAATCGCGCTCGTGCTTAAAAAACCCGCCATTAGGATGGCTGTGTTAGGTGTGACGCTGCTGGGTTCAGCAGCCGCGTTTTATTTCATTGCGCCGGTTTTCGTGCGCGACCAGATGTTTGCCAGTTACCCCACCCTGGCTTACATGCCCACCCGCACGCCGCAGCCGCCAACCGGCACACCGCTCCCCACAGTTACTCCCACCGAAACCTTTACGCCGACCAGTCAGGCGATCTGGTTCGATATTTCTTCGGCCGTCCTGGTTGCTGCGGGCGAGTTCTACCCCTTGGCGCACGCCGGCAGCGGACAGGCGGCGATCTATGCAGTTGCTGAAGGTCAATGGGTGCTTGCCTTGCAGGATTTCCAAGTGGAAGATGGCCCCGACCTGCATGTTTACCTGGCGGTGCAGGACCCGGTGCCCTCTCAGGAGGGCAGCCCGTTGCCCGATGCTTTCGATCTGGGCGCGCTGAAACAACTCGCCGGGGACCAGAGCTATGAGTTGCCGCAAGGCATTCAATTGGAAAACTACCGCTCGGTGGTGATCTGGTGCGTGCCTTACAATGTGCCCTTTATTGCCGCCTCGCTAAATTAACTTAGTCCGACCAGGGGGCGACTTTGCGGTCCCAGCGATGGCCGCGTAACTTTTCGATCAGTTCCGCCGGCAAAGTTTTTCCGTCGCTCACCGCGATATTTTCTTTCACATGCTGTGGCTTGCGCATTCCGGGGATGGACGTGCTTACCGCCGGATGCGAAATGGAGAAGCGCATGGCCAGTTCGGCCAGCGTCATCCCCTCCGGCAACAATTTTTTGATCGCCTCGGCACGCTCGACTGTTTTTCCCAGATTCTCAGGACCAAAGTAACGCGCCCGCCAATCATCCTCTGGAAACTTTGTGTCTTTGGTAAGCTTACCACTCAAGCCACCTTCGTCCAGCGGCACGCGGGCCAGCACGCCCACACCCAGCTCCTGGCACAAGGGAAGCAGCTGGTCTTCAGGCGCCTGGTCGAAAATGTTATAGATCACTTGGAGGCTGTCCACCGCGCCGGTGCGGATGGCTTTAAGGCCGTTCCAGGGCTCCCAGCGGTTCAGGCTCAACCCAAACAGGCGGATCAATCCATCTTCCTTCAATTGCTGGGCAGCCTCTATCCAGGCGGGGTTATCCGCCCAGCTATCGTCCCACACATGCAACTGCTGGATGTCGATGCGCTCGATTCCCAGGTTATCCAGGCTGCGCTTGGTGTACTCGATAATATGCTCGGTCGGAAATACATCCTCGAGCTTGTCTTTGGAGTTGGCTGGCCAAATGCGGTTCTTGGGCGGAACCTTGGTGGCCACAATGATTTCTGAACTTGGATTGTTGCGGATCAGCTGGCCCAGCAGTTTTTCGCTATGCCCTTCGCCGTAAACCCAGGCCGTGTCATACAAGTTGCAGCCCAGGTCCAGCGAAAGCTGTAAAGCCTGCATGGATTGCTGGTCTTCTGAACCGCTCCAATCCCCCATGCCCCATAGACCGTGGCCGATCTCGCTGACTTGGACGCCCCTGGTGCCGAAGTCGCGGTAGTGCATGGCAGCTAGACCTTATAGGTGGTCGGTTTTGGGGAAACGAAAGGCAGCTTGATGACCTGGTATTTGGCTAACAGGTACACCGCACCGGCCAGGGCCATTAGCCCGGCCACCAGGCCGGAGATGCTGACGCCCAAACCGGCGATGGGGCGTTGATCGGGCCGGAAGCCGAAGACTTCCAGGAAGCAGCGGCCCAGGCCGGCCCAGATCAACCACAGGGCAAAGATGACGCCGGGCTTCAATTGCCTGGCATAGCGGCGCCCCAGCCACAGCATCAGGCCGGCGCCAACCAGGTTCCACAGGGCTTCGTAGAAAAAGGTGGGGTGAAAACGGGTGGTATCTTCAGGAAATTGAGCCAGGTCGCGCCAGGGCTGGTAGCGATGGGCGGCTGAAATAGGCACTCCCCAGGGCAGGTCCGTGGGTGGGCCGTACAGTTCCTGATTGATGAAATTGGAGATGCGGCCGATCGCCTGACCCACCAGCATACCGGGGGCCGCCGCGTCCAGCAGCAGCCGAAAATCGAAACCGACTTTCTTGCAATAGAAATAAGCCGTGATCAGGCCGGCCACCACCGCC
>DATBWP010000176.1:0-2860 GCA_036514735.1 Anaerolineales bacterium | reverse complement strand
AACCGCATCATCGATCTCTTCCGCAAGGAGAAGCCGGAGGAGTTCAGCGATACCACTGTGCTGGATGAGGACGACGGACTGTTGCAGTTGGAGGAGCTGTTGCCTTCACCCGATTCCGGACCGGAGGCGCTGTACGCCCGCAACGTACTTCTCGATGAGCTGGAATTGGCCATCGACGAGCTCCCCGACGAGCAGCGCCAGGCGTTTGTGGGGCACGCCTTGGAAGGGCGCAGTTTCAAAGAGATGGCCGCCGAGGCCGGCGTGAGCGTGAATACGCTGCTCTCTCGCAAACGTTACGCGATCCTTTATCTGCGGGAGCGCTTGCAAACTGTGTACGAAGAATTTAGGAGAAATGAGGACTGAAATGAATAAAAAAGAAACAAAAAGCGAGGTTAGTCGCAAAATTGAGCGTGGAATACGCCTGGGGATCATGATCACAATTGGGTTCATACTTTTCATCGCCCTCGGCGGCTGGGTAGTGATGCAACTGTGGAACTGGCTGCTCCCCACGCTCTTTGGCTGGCCGCAGGTCACCTTCTGGCAGGCGCTTGGAATTCTGGCTCTGAGCCGCATCCTCTTCGGCGGATTTGGACTCCACAATTCCGGTCGCTACAGTATGCGCCGGCGCATGGCTGAACGCAAAAAGCACCTGGCCCCTGAGGAGCAGGAGCGGTTGAGGGTTGACCAAGACCCCTCCACCAGCGAGGGCTCAACTAAATAACCCGAGGAAAAATGCCCCCTGGATTTTGGGGGCATTTTTTCAAGTTCCCTGAATGTGGCTATCCGGACCGGGGAACAGGTCGGGCTAAATAGACAGTTAGCCATCCCCGCCTTCGAACACCCAATTACAATACCGCCATGCGCATCGGCATTGATACGGGCGGAACCTTTACCGATTTTGTCATTTTCAATCCCAAGTCTCGGGAACTCTCAACATTCAAGATCCTCTCTACTCCCGATGACCCCGCTCGCGCCATATTAGAGGGCTTGGCGCGGCTTCAAGCTGATGGCTCCCGGTCTATCGTGCACGGCAGCACGGTTGCCACCAACGCTTTGCTGGAGCGGAAGGGCGCTAAAGTGGCGCTGATTAACACCGCCGGTTTCCGCGATGTGCTGCACATCGGCCGCCAGAACCGGCCTGCGCTTTACGACCTGTTTGCCGACCGGCCTGAGCCACTGGTGCCGCGGGAGCACCGGCTTGAAGTTAGCGAGCGGATAAACGCCCGCGGTGAGGTCCAGACGCTGTTGGATGAGGCTGCGTTGGACGCCATGGTGCAGCATTGCCGCCAGCATGCCATTGAATCGGTGGCCATTTGCTTGTTGTTCTCCTTTGCTAATCCGGCTCACGAGGAAACCATCGCGGCCAAGTTCGCCGCAGCCGGCTTCCGCGTGTCTGCCTCCCACCGAATTCTGCCGGAATTCCGGGAGTACGAGCGGGCCAGCACCACAACCGTCAATGCCTATGTGTCTCCGGCCATGGCCGGTTACCTGGACAAACTTGGATTGGCGCTGCCTGGCGACCGCCTGCAGGTGATGCAGTCCAACGGTGGTATGGCCGCCCCGCGTTTGGCCGGGGAGCAAGCTGTGCGCTGCATTCTTAGCGGCCCTGCGGGCGGACTGGTCGGTGCCCGGGAAGTGGCCGCTGCCGCCGGATTCCAACGCATCCTGACCTTCGACATGGGCGGCACTTCAACGGACGTCGCCTTGATCGATGGGGAGGCGCAGTTGAGCACGTCCTCCCAAATTGGCGGCCTGCCTATCGGCGTGCCCATGTTGGCCATCCACACGGTGGGTTCCGGCGGGGGTTCGATTGCTTTTCGGGATGCCGGCGGCGGCTTGCAGGTCGGGCCGTTGAGCGCCGGCGCTAACCCTGGGCCCGCCTGTTATGGCCTGGGCGAACTTCCCACGGTCACCGACGCCAACTTGCTGCTCGGCCGCATTCGCCCCGAATTGTTTTTTGGGGGCCGTATGCGCTTAGACCCTGAACGCGCCCGGCGCGCATTTGATCCGCTGGCGGATGAACTGGATTTGCCTCACGAAGAGTGCCAGCTGGGGGTGGTGGAAATTGGCAATGCCCACATGGTGCGCGCCTTGCGGGTGATCTCGGTGGAAAAGGGACGCGATCCGCGTGACTTTACGTTAGTGGCTTTTGGCGGCGCCAGCGGGTTGCATGCGGTGGAGCTGGCCCGCGAGCTGGGCATGCCGCGCGTGCTGGTGCCGCGCCACGCCGCCACACTCTCGGCGTTGGGCATGCTGTTGGCGGATGTCATTAAAGACCGCAGCCGCACGGTGATGCTGCCCGGCGAGACCGCCTTCAGCGCGCTGGAAGCTGAAGCCGCGCCCTTGATCGCGCAGGGCCGCGCCGACTTGGCGGCCGAAGGCTTTGCGGATGACGAGTTGGTGATCGATACCAGCGCAGACTTGCGTTACGCCGGCCAATCCTTCGAACTCAACGTGCCTCTTTCAGCCGCTTTGATCGCCGAGTTCCACCGCGCCCACCAGGTGGCTTATGGTTATCACGATGATGAAGCTGAAGTGGAGATCGTCACCTTGCGCGTGAGGGCTAAAGGCAAGGTGGAGCGACCGCCTTTACCAACCTTTGCCAAGACCTCGGCCAATTTGGAGCAAGCCTTGCTGGGCCGCTACCCGGTGCGCTTTGTAGGTGGCGAGGTTGCCACTCCCTTTTACGATGGGGAAAAACTGGGTTCCGGGCAGAGCCTGCGCGGCCCGGCCATCGTGGTGCGGCCGGATACCACCATCCTGGTGGGTGAGGGCGATGAAGCTGAAGTAGATCCGTTCTTAAACCTGGTCATTACCATCGGAGGCGCATGGGCGCTGATCTGATCCGGCTGGAGATCTT
>DATBWP010000175.1:0-5854 GCA_036514735.1 Anaerolineales bacterium | reverse complement strand
CTCTGCTTAAGAATGTAGATGGCATAGATCTCCCCTGTGTAAGCTTTGCGGCCCTGGCGCTCGAGACCAGAAGCCACAAAACCGACTACACCATCGGCATCCGTCTCAGCAACAAACAGGAAGTTGGTTTGCTGATGCTGTATGAGCGCGGCGTGCCACTGTGCGGCGCGGCGTTCGACAGACAACTCCGCCAGGAATTTATCGGGGATTAACTCCTTATAAGTTGCTTGCCAACTGAGTACATGGACGCGGGCGATCTGCTCAGCGTCCGCGGGAGTTGCCGCGCGGACCGACGCCACTTACACCCCAACGAGGATAGCCCGCGCCGGTGCCCCATCGCTGCCATTCAATTTAAGCGGCAGGCAAAAGAAGTTATAACGCCCCTGGGAGACCTGCGAGAGATTGAGCCCTTCAACAATCACCACACCGGCTTTCAACAGGGTCACATGGGTGGGTGTGCCGAGTCCAAACGGGGCCACCGATAAATAATCGACCCCGACCAATTTGACGCCATGCTTCACCAGATACTCCGCAGCCCTGGCGTCAACAGCAACGAAATCCTTTTGAAAGGGGCGGTATTCCTTGCCCCAGAGTTTCGAATTGCGCGTGCGAATAAGCACCCGGCGGGTACGCGGCGGGATGCCGGCGGCCTCCAGCACCTCGGGGGTGATCACATCCACGTCATCGCGCAAATGAACCACGTAGGCGCGCCCCACCAGTACCTTCAGCGGCAGGTTCTCTACCGTGTTGCCATCCTTGAGGAAATGGTAAGGAGCATCCACATGGGTGCCGGTGTGCACGCCCATTTCCATGCGAGACACGTTGGCATCCGCACCAGCCTCCAGCTTGTTAATACGGCGAATGACAATGCCCCCATCTCCCGGCCAGACTGGCATACCGGGAGAGATATTGAGCGAGACGTCGTACGTTTTCATGTTTTTATAGATGACCTGACGTGAGTATATATAAGGGGATTGGCTCCCGCCACTTTGGAGTGCGATGAGTTTGATAGCTCAGCTGGTGTGCAACGCCGTCTCTGGCTGCTTCAAGGCTTTTCCCCAATCCACTCCGCTTAGGTATTCGATCTTTTGGGAAAAGCGCGCCGGCAACAGATGGAATTGGCGCGGCACGCTGTCCAGTTCGCAGATGCGGTCTGCGGCCAAATAGTCCAGCCAATAAGAGGAAACAGGCAAGCGTGGGGTCAAGGCACGCGATAGATTAATCAAAATGCGTAAATAAGAAGGGCGCCCTGAAATAAGGCGGCGCTGTAAGCCAGCCTTTTCCAAAATGAGCTCTGCAATCCGGCGGAGGCTGAGATGCTCTGGCCCACCTACCGAGATGGTCTGCCCCGAGGTTTCAGCGTCCTCCAGGCACCAGATCAGGCAAGACACCAAATCTTCGACCCAAAAAGGTTGCAAGCGGGTTTCGCCATTTGCCGGCAAAGGAAATACTCGCGGGGTAAAGGCGAGCAGCTTAGCCAGCCCCGTAGTGAAATGGTCGTCTGGCCCAAATACGAGGCTCGAACGCAGGATGGTGTAATCCAGTGAGCTTTGGCGGATGAATTCTTCGGCAATCCCCTTAGCTTTCAACGCGGAGAAAGCCGCGGCGCGGTCTGCGCCCAGGTGGCTTAAGAAGACCAGGCGCTTTACACCGGCATCCTGGGCCGCCTCGAGCAAATTGCGAGTACCTTCGGTTTCACTGGCGCGGAAGTTGACGTGCGGATCAGCCCAGTTGGCGCCGGCCAAATGGAAAACCGTTTCCACCCCCATCAGGGCGGCGCGCACCCCGCGCAAGTCCGTCAGATTGGCGATGGCAGCTTGTACGGCAATTCCCTGCGGTAGGCGCGGTGTGCGGGCCGAAGGCCGGATCAGGGTGCGGATGCTGTGGCCTTCATCCACCAGGCGGCGGATAAGACGTTGGCCGATAAAGCCGGGTCCGCCGGTAACCAGGATCATGGTTCCCGTTTTACCACAGCCACTGATTGGGCGAGAGAAACCTGTTCGGGCAGGTTGGCAAACTGTATAGCTTGAGGGTCAGACTACCTCAAGGCTGACACTGCAGCTTTGGCACGCCTCTTGCATCCAAATGCTTATCTAAAAAGGAGCTTGGAGATGCAAGCCTTACATATACCAGCCTACTACGACCCGGACCTCGCCGAAACCCAAGATAGTTCTGCGCAAACTTTTCCAGAAAAGGAAGACATGCCTGAAGTTAGGGACGAACAAGCATCAATTGGGGAAACCTCGCTTCAGCCTCTAGTCGTTGAGCTTCCCAAAGAAGAAGACCCAGCGGATGAAGACGCGCCCGCAGACAGCCTGGCTCCTATCCAAGCAGAACAGAGCAAACGCTTGGGCATTCATTATTTCGCAGATCAAGAACATTACAGCCAGGCCGACCTTGACCTCTGGTTGCCTGTTCTAAAGGAACTGGGAGTTAACTGGATTGTGTTACAAGCCCCAGTGGACCGGGCTGTCCCGCAGGAATTTGTCGAAGGTTTGGCTGCTGCCGAGCTGCAACCTATCTTGCATTTGAACGCCCCGTTAGCCGGAGAGCAGCGTATGGAGGATTTTGCTGCCATGTTTCGGGCTTATGCCAGCTGGGGGGGGCGCCACATCATCCTGTTCGACCGCCCCAACCTGCGCGCCCAGTGGCCTGGGCAAGCCTGGACTCAACGCGATCTGGTTGACCGCTTCCTGGCGAAGTATGTGCCTCTGGCTCATGCGGCACTGGAAGCTGGGTTAACTCCGGTATTCCCCGCCCTGGAACCTGGCGGCGATTATTGGGACACGGCCTTCCTGCGTTCGGCTCTTGAGTCCTTGGTCGCCAAAGGCGAGGGATTGCTATTGGAATCGATGGCGCTCGGCGCTTATGCGTGGACGGAAGACAGGCCGATGACCTGGGGCGCAGGCGGCCCGGAAAGCTGGCCAGCCACGATGCCCTACTTCACCCCGGAGGGCAGCCAGGATCAACGCGGCTTCCGCATCTTCGATTGGTACAACGCCATTGCGCGCACTGTGCTGGGCAACGAACTGCCGATTTTGATCTTGGCCGCCGGAGTACAGCGCGAGAACACCAAACAACTGGACGCCAACGTGGGAACACGGGCGGTTAAGATGGCCGAGACTCTGCTGCGCCCCGCGGGTGCGGACAAAAACAACGCGGTACCCGCCAATGTGCTGGCGTGCAATTTTTGGTTGCTGTCAGCAGACCCGCAGAGCATGCTGGCCAATACGGCATGGTTCGCGCTGAATGGCAAGGCCACCAAGGTCGGACGTGAGTGGCAGGACTGGCATCAAGGCGCTCCCAAGGCGAAATCCGTTAAGCCAACCGGCGAAGTGGCCGCAGAGGCAGCCAGCCCTCTGGACGCGCCGCAGGCCCTCTCTCATTACCTATTGTTACCCAATGGTGTGGAATATCCCGTTGACGCAATCCGCGACTTCTTGCAAGCAACTAATGCGACGGTGGGCACTTCAACCGTTGAGGCAGCCCGGGCAGCCCGCGTCACGCTGGCCGGCGGTATGGAAGCTTTCGCCGACGATCTAATTAGAAAACTGATCCAAGCCGGCTGCACCTTGAATTACCTGGCTTTGGATGCAGCTTAAGGAGCAGCGATGGAAGATACTAAACCCAGCCAATCGACTAAGGAATACACCCTGCGCAACCCGGTCATTAAGGTACTTGGCCTGGGCGGAGGCGGCAGCAATGCAGTGGACCGCATGATCGAGCTGGGCATCCCGGGTGTGGAATTCATCGCCGCCAATACCGATTATCAGGTGCTGCAGAGCAGCCTGGCCCCGGTGAAGATCCAATTAGGGCCGCAGCTCACCCGTGGCCTGGGTGCCGGCGGCGACCATGAGGTCGGCTATCGTGCCGCAAAAGAAAGCCGCGCCGAGATCGAAGCCGCCCTGCGCGACGCAGACATGGTCTTTCTCACCGCAGGCATGGGCGGCGGCACTGGCACCGGCGCTATCGCTGTGGCCGGCGAGATCGCCCGCTCCCTGGGCGCAGTGACCATCGCCGTGGTCACCACCCCGTTTAGCTTTGAAATGGGACACCGCCAGAAGACGGCGCGCGAAGGCTTGACGCGCTTACAGCCGCATACAGATACGCTCATCGCCATTCCCAACGACCGCCTGCTGTTCGTTGCCCCGCATGACCTGCCCCTGGAAACAGCTTTCCGCCTGGCGGATGATGTTCTACGCCAAGCGGTGCAAGGCATCGCCGAATTGATCACCCAACCCGGATTGATCAACGTGGACTTTTCGCACGTGCGCAACATGATGAAGCGCGGCGGCGGAGCGTTGATGGCCATTGGGCATGGCAACGGGGAAAACAAAGTGTTGCAAGCCATCAAGCAAGCCCTGCAACACCCGCTGCTGGAAAGCGTGTCCCTGGCGGATGCGCAAGGCGTGATCGCCAATTTCAGCGGGGGAGAGGACTTGAGCCTCTACGAAGTCGGCGAGGCCGTCGGCCACATCCGCAGCCTGACCGGCGGTGACGTGGATGTCGTTATGGGGCTCTCGCAAGATGATCGCATGAGCGAGCGCGCCCAAGTCATCCTGATAGTCACCGGGTTGGGGGCCAAGTCCCTGGCGGACGTGCTGCCGGGGGCAGAGATACTCCAAAACAAATCTATCGCTACCACCGCTCCAGCTGACCCGACGCCGAGCTCAGGCTTGCCAGCAGAGGAAAGCTACGAAGCCGTACCGGCAAATATTTTGAACGACCTAGATGTGCCCTCCTTCTTACGCAAACGCGCCCGCGTGAATACGCAGGTGCTTGAAGGCAGATAGGAGCAGCATGGACCAGAGAACGGTTGCAAGTATCGCTAAAAAGGTAGCCCGCCAATTCCCTGAAGTAGCTGGAGCGCAACCGAGCATCAAAGCTCAAGCCAGCGCCAAAGGGGGCGGGCATCCATCCACATATCTTCTCACCTTCAAAGGCCGCGTCGACCAACCCGGTGGCTTTGCCATCAGCCGGGCAGTTCGCGTAGTGGCCGAAGAAGGCGGGCGCATCCTGAAAATCAGCACATCGAGATAAGTATGGTGATGCGCATCGGTTCCTGGATCGAGCTGAGTTTCTGGCAGCTGGCAGTGCGCGTGCTCAGCGGCATCCGTCCGCTTAGCCACGGCATGTCCCAGGCTAAGACGATGCTGGAAGCCCAACCGCTCACACGCTTCCTGCCACAGGGCTGGGTGTTGGCGCTCAGCGGCTGGATGCTCGGCCTGGTGCTCGGCCTTGCCCTGGCAACCTGGGTGTTATAGCTATGACCATTTCACCCCGTCTGCTCTTCCTCAGTTTTCTTGGCCTCGGGCTGGTCACCGGGGTGTTTGTTGGCAGTCTGGGCAAAGCCCTGGCTGCCCCGACGGGTGAACTGGGTCAGAGCAATACCTTGTTCGTGCTAGTGGACGACCTGAATAGCGACCATCCCATCCTTGAAGGAATCTGGCTGGCGGCTTTGCCGGCTGGCAGCAGTGAATGGTCCTGGATGCCGATCTATCCAACGCCATTGGATGAAAGCAAAAATGAATATGCCACCCCCCACAGCGCCTTTTATCTTCCGAGCAAAGACTTCCGAGAAGTGACTGCCTTACCCCCCCTTCAGGCACAACGTGTCTGGTGGGATGAGGTAGTCTGGCTGGACGAAGCTGCCCTGGGGCTGATGCTAACTATTAATGGTTACAATCCAAAACTAAGCGGCGATACCTGGCTCGAACCGCAGCGCGCCCTGTTGGAACAAGTGCAGGCTTTGAAAAAACTCTGCCACGGCGCACCGACCACGGCGGTAGCCAGCGCGGGATTGTTGGACCAACTCCTGGCCTTGCTACCAGACCACCTGGACACTTCGATCAAT
>DATBWP010000174.1:0-2850 GCA_036514735.1 Anaerolineales bacterium | reverse complement strand
ATACCGGATTGATCTCCTCAAACCATTCCTGATAAATCGCAGCCAGGATGTCATCATTCGCCATCCCGGGGTCGTCTGCAAAATTTGGCAGGGCTAAGGTCCAGCGAAAAATGTCACCTAAAGAAACATTCTCCAAACGTTCCTGGGGGTGCTGAGCTTTGAGCGCCAGCACAATTTCATATATGGCGTCCCAGTAAAGTGGTGGAGCGATGCTTGGGCCTCGATTTGTTCTTTCGGTCACATTATAACGGAGGGAAAAAGCCTCTCAACTGACGTTAATATGAAAATAAATAATTGCGTTATTATTAAACACCTGTGATTAGGGAATGTGATTAGTGATTAGGAAGAGCTTTTTCGAGGACACTCTTAATCTCTAAACTCCAATCTCTAATCTCTGCCTTTCAATGCAACCCACCCGCCAACACATCCTCGACACTCTGGACCAGCGCGGCAGCGCCACCGCTCGCCAACTGGCCCAGGCCTTTGGCCTGACGGCTGCCAACTTACGGCGCCATCTGGCCATCTTGCAAGCGCGTAGCCTGGTAACCAGGGTCGGGCTGCAGCCAGGCAGGGGGCGCGGCCGCCCGGAAACATTGTATGCGTTGACCCCGGCGGGCCAAGGCACCAGCCTGGAAGCCCTCACCCGCGCCCTGTTAGCCGGTCTGGTGGCCAACCTGGATGGAGCCGGATCTGAAGAGCAGATCCAAGCGTTGGCGAAAAGGATGCTTAGCGGCGCACCGGCCCCAACAGGCCAGTTGACGCGGCGTTTGGTAGCCACGGTGCAACGGTTATCCGCGCTCAACTACAAGCCGCACTGGGAGGCTAAACCGCAGGGTCCGGAACTGGTGCTGGGCCGCTGCCCCTACGCGACGATCATTGCCGACCATCCGGAACTTTGCAGGATGGACGCGCACATGCTATCGAATCTGCTTGGTACTTCCGTGAAACAGACCGCCAAGTTAGCGCTGGGACCGCACGGTGTGCCGCAATGTGTGTTTGTGCTGCAACAGACCACACGTAAATAAGGCCTCATTTAAAATTGGCGCCCAAGATGGTAAGATTTCTTCTACTCACGAGCTTCGTTGTTCAATCCGATGCAAATCCGCTTCTTCTCTCTGATTGGTGCTCTCACCCTGTTGCTGACAACCAGCGCGGCGATGACCGCGCCGCCGTTGGCGCCCACCGCCCAAGGTTCTGCCAGCGAGGTGATCGCGCTGATCAACGATTACCGCGCTCAGAACGGCCTGCCCGCATACCAGCAAAATTCCACGCTGGCTGCCATTGCCCAGGGTCAGGCGGATTGGTTGGCCAGCCAACCCATGGGCTCGGTGAGCGACGTGCATGCCGGGCCGGACGGCTCGCGCCCGCGCGACCGGGCCTACGCTGCTGGGTATGGCGGCGGGCAAACTATTTTCATTTCTGAGATCGTCAAAGGTGGCTACCAGGAATCAGCCGCGGATGCCCTGGCCTGGTGGAAGACTTCGGCTCCGCACAACAACACTATGCTGGCCTCCACCTATGTTGAGATCGGCGCGGGTGTGGCCACGGACGGCACCGACCGGTGGTGGTATGTCGCCGTGACCGGTTATATCGTTGGGGGAAGCTATCCAACAGGCGTACCACCGGTCACAGGTACGCAACAGGCCGCTGCGCCGGTCATGATCCCGGTAACTAAGGCTGAACCCAGACCGGATGGCTCCGTGGTACACATTATTCGCACCGGCCAAACCTTATGGACGCTTTCCGCGGTGTATGAAGTTCCCCTTGACCAAATCCTCGCGCTCAATGGGTTCACCACAGGCGTGGACGGATCGGTGTCGTACATCATCCATCCGGGTGATGAGATCATAGTGAAGCCACCCGGGTCCGAACCGACCCTGGTGCCCACAAAGGATGCCAACATTACTCCCACCTTCACCCCGGTTCCGACGAGCACACCACTGCCCACTTTGCGTCCAACCGCGCAACAGCTGGCAGCAGCCGAAACCAGTCCGGGCTCCCCGCTTGGACAGACCAGCCAGCTCACCAGCGAGGCCAAAGCCCAGGCGGCGAATACCTCCGTCATGCTTGTGGTGGGAGTGGCTTTGCTTAGCATCCTGGGTGTATTTGTGGCCAGCTTTTTTATCCAGCGGCCGCAAGCCCCCGAAACCTCAGAACCTGACCCCTTCGCCCCGATCGAATAACGCTGTTGGTCTCGATCCATCTATAAATTACTAAACACAATTACAATCGGTAAATCTCCTCGCCCGGAATTCTTTCCGCGCTAAGGCTACCGTGTTGCACACTTCGCCAAATTCCCAACCGCGCGCCCGTTTCATCGCCGGCATGCGCGACACCTTTCCCTTGCTGGTAGGCGCTGCGCCCTTCGGTATCATCTTCGGCGCCTTGGCGGTAACCAGCGGCTTCTCGCCACTCGGTGCGGCAACCATGTCTGCTTTTGTATTCGCGGGAGCGGCACAATTCATTGCGGTAGGTTTGATGGCGGCGGGTACGCCGGGCATCGTGATCGTGCTCACCACTTTCGTGGTCAACCTGCGCCATATGTTGTACTCCGCCTCCCTCGCCCCACACTTGCTTGCGTTGCCTGCCCGCTGGCTGCTGCCCTTAGGCTTCTGGCTCACCGACGAGTCGTTTGTGGTGGCCGCTAAGAATTTCGAAGAAGCTAAAACAGAGACAAACCGTCACTGGTATCTATTGGGCTCCGAACTAGCCATGTACGTCAACTGGCAACTGGTCACCTGGATCGGGATTGCAGCCGGCCAGCAGATCGATGATCCGCAAAGTTGGGGACTGGATTTTGCCATGGTGGTCACCTTTATTGGCATGCTGCTGCCAATGATCAAAGACCGC
>DATBWP010000173.1:0-3663 GCA_036514735.1 Anaerolineales bacterium | reverse complement strand
GGGGGAGGCTGCCCGCGCCGCCCGCGAAGCCGGCGCCGATACCGTGGCTGATGACGATGCCACCCTCAAGAAGATCGAAGGCGGCTGGCTGGATTTTGACGTCGCCATCGCCACCCCGGACATGATGGGTGCGGTTGGCCGCTTGGGCCGCGTGTTAGGGCCGCGTGGGCTGATGCCCAATCCGAAAGCTGGCACGGTGGCCAATGAGCGCGACCTTGGTCGCGCCATTACTCAAGCTAAAGCTGGGCGCGTCGAGTTCCGCTTGGATAAAACTGGCAACTTGCATGTAGCCATCGGGAAGGTTTCCTTTGAAGCCAAGCAATTGGTGGAGAACTTTTCCGCGTTAATGGATGCCATTGTGAAAGCTAAGCCACCGGGCGCCAAAGGCATTTACATCCGCAGCCTGACCCTGTGTGCCACCATGGGTCCGGCAGTACGGGTCGATCCCCTCAGGGCACAGAACCTGGGAGCAGAAGCTTGATTTTGTAGTAAAATCTTGCTCCGCCCTAAAGGCGGTTCCTACCGGAGACAGCAGGTGCAGCCGAGCGCAGCTGGGTTGCTTAATTGCCTGCCGAGGTAAGGCGTCTGATCGCAACTCGTTTTTATGCGATAGAGTCTTTGCTTCGTTTCCGGGAGCAAAGACTTTTGTTTTTAAGGAGGTGAACAATTTGGCACTATCCAAGGAAAAGAAACAGGCCATCCTGGCTGAATATGAAGCCTGGCTGGAGAAATCCGAGGCCGTGTTTCTCGCTGAATACTCGGGCTTGACCATGCCGGATTTTGACGACTTGCGCAATCGCCTTCGCGAGGTTGGCGGCGAGTTCCACGTGGTTAAAAACACGCTGGGCAAAAGAGCCTTTGAGAAGGCTGGCCTGGAAGTCCCCGCTGAAAACCTGCTGGGCAGCACCGCGCTCGGCCTGGCGTTCAGTGATGCGCCTGGCGTGGCTAAAGCTATTGCTGAATTCGCCAAAGGCAAGGAAGCGCTCAAGGTCAAAGGCGGGTTCTTGGGCAAACAATACCTAAGCCCGAAAGATGTTTTGCGTCTTGCCACCCTGCCCCCGCTGCCAGTGGTGCGCGGCCAGTTGCTGGCCATGCTCAACACGCCCGCCATTCAACTGGTGCGCTTGTTGGCTGAACCTGGCCGGCGTGTGGCCCAAGTGATCAAGGCTTATGCGGAAAAATCCGCACCAGCTGCAACCTAAATAAAGATAGATATTCATTAAGGAGATGAAATGGCAGATTTAGAAAAGTTGGTTGAAGAACTAGGCAAGTTAAGCGTCACAGAAGCCGCCGAGCTGGTTTCCAAGCTGGAAACAACTTGGGGCGTTTCTGCGGCTGCCCCTGTGGCCGTTGCGGCTGCGCCTGGCGGCGGTGCGGCGGCTGCCGCTCCGGTCGAGGAGCAGACTGAGTTCGATGTGTACATCAAGGAAGCCGGTCCCAAGAAGATCGAAGTCATCAAGGTGATGCGCCAGCTGACTAGCGTGGGCTTGGCTGAAGCCAAGCAAATGGTGGAAGCCGGCAACACCAAGGTGCTCGAGGCTGCCTCCAAAGAAGTTGCCAATGAGGCTAAGGCTAAGCTGGAAGCCGCCGGCGCCGTAGTCGAACTGAAGTAACCACCTTTACCCGTCAGAAACACCAACCAGGCCGCCCATTTGGGCGGCCTTTGTTGTCTCATTCTGACAATTTGCTTCGTTTACGGCTATGATATAGTCATCAATCATCGGGAGAATGACTCATGGCGACCAGGATTCTGATCATAGAAGATGACGAGGCCATCCTGGCCTTTCTTCGGCGCGGCCTTGGTTTCGAGGGCTATGAAATAGAAACTGCGGAAACCGGGCAAAAAGGGCTGGCTCTGGCAGCCGGCAACCGGCCCGACCTGGTCATCCTCGATTGGATGCTTCCCGGAATGGATGGCCTGGAGGTTTGCAAACGCTTGCGCAGCACCGGCAAGATCCCCATTCTCATGCTCACCGCTAAGGATTCGGTAAGCGACCGCGTCCTGGGCTTGGACGCCGGGGCGGACGATTACATGGTCAAGCCCTTCAATTTGGACGAACTGCTGGCGCGCATTCGCGCCTTGCTGCGCCGCACCCAGTCTCCCAAACAAAAAGCGTATCACTTTGCCGACTTGGTCTTGGATACAGGCACGCGCCGCGCCGAACGCGGTGACCGGGTGATCGACCTGACCGCCAAGGAATACGAGTTGCTGGAACTGTTCATGCGCAACCCGCGCCAGGTGCTCACGCGCGAAATGATCTACGACGAAGTCTGGGGCTATGATTTTGGCGGGGAGAGCAACATTATCGAGGTTTATATCCGTTACCTGCGTCAGAAGCTGGAAGAGGGGAAGAAGCCCCGCCTGTTGCACACGGTGCGCGGCATGGGTTATGTACTGCGCGAAGACGAATAGATGTCCCTGCGGTCGCGGCTGACCTTTTTCTATACCGTAGTATTGAGTGCGGTGCTGGTGCTGTTCGGCCTGGGCGTGTATGGCTTGGTCTCGATCGTCCAGTTCCGCCAGATAGATACCACCTTGGATCGCACCGCCCGTGACCTGATCGATGTCATTCGGGTCGATGACAGCGGCCAATTCGTCCTGTCTGAGCGGGTTTCCTTTGATTCGAGCGTGATCATCCAAATCTGGGATCTGGATGATAACCTCGTGGGGCTTAC
Organism: Anaerolineales bacterium; assembly: GCA_036514735.1. Classification (GTDB taxonomy): domain Bacteria; phylum Chloroflexota; class Anaerolineae; order Anaerolineales; family UBA11579; genus JAMCZK01. The sequence goes on along the minus strand of DATBWP010000173.1, from coordinate 987 downwards.
CCTGGCTGTGGAACCCGACAGCCCCCTGCGCGAGCCCTTCGACCCAACCCTGATGGACACCTCCGTGCCGGCTTATAGCAGTGTGCGCGTGGCCGGGGTGCATTTTCGCGTCCTTGCCGTGCCGCTGCATACTGGGGGTACGCCGATCGGTTTGATGCAGGCAGCCACTTCCCTCACCGTCATCGATGCCCTGCGCGCTGACATGCTGAACTATCTGGTGATCCTCAGCGTGCTGGCTGTGCTTTTGGCCGGTATGTTCGGGCTGATCATCGGTGGCCGGGCGCTGTCCCCCTTGGCGCGGGTGACCGAAACCGCCCTCCAAATCACCCGCGCGGATGACCTTTCCCGGCGCATCCCCACCCAGGGCATCGTTGATGACGAAGTCGGCAAGTTGATCACTGCCTTCAACGACACCATGGGCCGGCTGGACAAGCTCTTTGCCACCCAACGCCGTTTCGTCGCCGATATTGGTCATGAACTGCGCACCCCACTGACGGTGATCCGCGGCAACCTGGATCTCATGCATCGTATGGGAAGGTACGATGAGCAATCCCTGCATAGCATCGAGCTGGAAGTTGATCGCCTGGCCCGCCTGGTAGAGGACCTGCTGGTGCTGGCGCAGGCCGAATCGGGCAAGTTGCCTATGGAACGCCGCCGCGTGGAATTGGATACCTTATTGCTGGAGGTATTCAACCAGGCCCATGTGTTAGCTGGCGATCGTGTGAAATTGGAGATCGGTCAGATCGACCAGGTGATGGTGTGTGGCGATCACGACCGTTTGAGGCAGGTGGTGCTCAATTTGGTGGCTAACGCCATTAAATACACGGCTGAAGGGGGAAAAGTAACTGTGAACCTGTCGAAGGAAAATGGGCAGGCGTATTTTTCGGTGAAAGATAACGGGGCGGGTATTCCGGCGGCCGATCTCCCTCATGTGTTCGAGCGTTTTTACCGCGGCGACAAATCACGCTCGCGCGGCAAAGATGGCGC
>DATBWP010000172.1:0-4170 GCA_036514735.1 Anaerolineales bacterium | reverse complement strand
GACGAAAAATTCCAACATGAGCACGCCCGACTGGGCGAAAACCGGAACCAGCGTGCCGATCACGAACAGCAGCACCGAGCCGGCAAACACGTTGCCAAAAAGACGGAAAGCGAACGAAAGCACTTTCGAGAACTCTGAAACTAGTTCAAGCAGGCCGACGCCAAAATCGATCACGCCAAAAACCGGCTTGGAGAAAAAGGTCTTGACGTTGAGGAACTTGGAGAAATAGCCAAGCCCCTGGGCGCGTACACCGATCACCTGCACCATTACCACCGCGATCAACGCCAAGGCCAGGGTGAAATTCAGGTCAGTAGCGGTGGCGCGCACGAACGGCACCACGCCCGCGGCGCACTCATTGCTGCTGCCGGTCACGCCCACTGCACCGAGGGGCAGCTCGACGAAGGTGCACTCTTCGGGATGAGCGATGTGATGCTCATTTAAAATGCCAATGCTATCCACGCCGGGGATCAATTCCATCCAGTTCAGCACCAGGACCAGCAAGGTAATGGTGGCGAAGTATGGGAAGATGCGCTTGGCCCATTTACCGGCGGTGGACTCGGTGAGGTTGTAAAGCACCTCGATGAAAGCCTCCACTGCGCCGGAGATGCCGCGCGGCACCATCGCGCCGCTGCTTACCGCGCGCCATACACCGAAACCAATAAGCAGCAAGATCAGGTCGCCGATGAACGTGGCGACCAGGGTGTTGGTGAGGTAAACGGGAGCGTTGAGGAATGGAAAAATAAAGAGCGGAGCTCCACCCAGCTGCTCGGCGGGAAGTTGGATGTGCGGGCGCAGCGGCGGGTAAGCCGATACCGCCCAGATGTTCAGCACGATGAATAGCAGAACTAACCAGCGGTTGACCCCAAAGCGCCACTTAGGCTTGTGTTCCAATGTCGGAATCCTCCTGCGACTGCTGTGTTTCGTTTGACGAAGTGTCAGACTGCCATCGGGAGGTCGCCTGGCGAACCACCCAGAACATCAAAATCAGTGTAACTGGTACGCTGGCCAGCAACAAGCCCACGATAAAAATGGGCCGGGTCCCAAAAAGGCCATCCAACCACAGCCCGGCGACGAGCGCCGCCAGAATGACGAAAACAGTAAGGCAGCCGACCTGCCCAACTACCGCTGCCAGCGTAAGATTCTTGGCGAAGGGCTCGGTCTTCTTGGGTGCCACTTTGCTCTAGTTCGAGAATTATATCACAAGCCCCACAGGGGACAAGTGACGGCTAAAAAAGTCCTGCGGCGCTGGCCGCAGCCCATCCATACCAGGGCGAGAGCAGGATGCCCAAGATCAGTACCAGCAGGATGGAGACCAACAAAGCGGCCGCATGCGGACGGGCCACCGGCACTGGCTGCTCATCTTTGGGTGCAGATAAATACACAACCTTAAGCACGATCAGATAATAGTAAAGACCCACGATGGAGTTGAGCACGCCCAGGAAAGCCAGCCACACCAGGCCTGAGTCCACTGCCGCAGCAAACACCAGGATCTTGGCGATGAACCCGCCCAGCGGGGGCACACCGGCCAGCGAAAGGAAAGAGAGCAGCATGGCGAGAGCCAGCATGGGCGAGCGGCGGCTAAGGCCCGCATAATCTGCGATCTCATCGGAGCCGATCTTGTGCCAGACAATGATGACCACACCGAAGGCAGCCATCTGGGTGACGGTGTAAGCCAGGAAGTAATACACCATGCTGGTCACGCCCAACTCAGAGGCGGCTGCTACGCCCAGGAGGGCGTAGCCGGCATGGGCGATGGAGGAATAAGCCAGCAGCCGCTTGATGTTGCGCTGAGTCAGAGCCACCACGTTACCCAGCGTCATGGAGAGCGCGGCGCCGATGGCGATAATGGCTTGCCAATCAGTCAGGATGCTGGGGAAGGCGGCTAGCATCACCCGCGCCAGCACGGCGAACCCGGCCGCTTTGGACGCGGTGGAGAGGAAGGCGGTCACCGGTGTGGGCGCACCCTCGTACACGTCGGGTGCCCAGAAGTGCAACGGCACCAGCGCCACCTTGAAGCCGAAGCCCAGCAGGATAAGCACCACAGTGCCCACCAGCACGGGGCCGGGAATACCCGCAGCAGAAATGCCGGCAGCCATCTCGTACAGGTTCGTGGTGCCGGCAAAGCCGTACAGTAAGCTGAGGCCGTAGAGCATCACGCCAGTGGTTACAGCTCCGAACAGCAGATACTTGAATCCGGCTTCGGTGGACTTGTCGTCCCGCGTCATGAACCCGGCCATCACATACAAGGGGATCGAGGTGGTCTCAATGGAAAGGAAGAGCATGATCAGATCGGCGGAGGCGGCCATCAGGGTCATGCCAATCGTGGAGGTGAGCAGGAGCACATAGAACTCGCCCTTGTGCCAAATTGGTTTCCAGCCGATGGTGAACAGCGTGGTGAGCAGCGCAGCCACCAGGAACAAGAGCTTGAAGACGAACGCCAGCCAGTCGTGGCGCAGCATGCCGCCCCACATCAACTCGCCTTCGGCGCCGGGCACCGCAAAGATGATCGTGAGCGCCAGCGTAACGGCCAGACCGGCGGCAGTGATCCCGGCCAGGGCGCCGCGGCTGCGTTCGGCCAGCAACAGGTCCGTGATGAACACGACAGCCACCACGACCAGCAGGGAGATCTCGGGCAGGATAGCCAGCAGCATTTCAGGAGTAACGGAGCCGAACATCAGGCGCCTCCCAGCAGGGCTAACACCGCGTTGACGCCCGATTGCACCATGGGCAGGATGATATTGGGATACACGCCGATGGCAATCATGATCAAGCACAGCAAGCCGAGCGCCAGTTTCTCGGAAGGCTGGATGTCACGCATGTGGCCTTCGAGTTCAACAGGTAGCTCGCCGAAGAAGACGCGGCTGATGGCGCGCATGACATAAGCCGCAGTCACGGCGATGGAGATGACGGCGATGATGGCGATCAGCGGATAGCCGCCCGCCCACAGACCCATGAAGATGGGGAATTCGGCGATGAAGCCGGAGAAGCCGGGCATACCCATCGATGTCAAGCCGCCAATGATGAAAGCTACGGCAGCAAAGGGCATGAAGCGAACCAACCCACCCAACTTGGGGATCTCGCGGGTGTGCGCCTGGTCGTAAACCATGCCGACCACAGCAAAGAAGAGAGCCGTCATTACCCCGTGTGACACCATTTGCACCGAGGCGCCAAGGTAACCGTTGTAGTTCAGGGTGGCAAAACCCATCGTCACCAGGCCCATGTGGGAGACGGACGAGAAGCCGATCATGTACTTAAAGTCGGTCTGCACCATGGCGATGAAGGCACCATAGACCACATTGACCAGAGTTAAGAGGATGATCCAGGGCAAATGGGTTTGGGCGCCGATGGGCAGCAGCATGATGCCCACGCGCAGAGCAGCAAACGCGCCCAACTTCATCAGCACGCCGGCGTGAAACATAGAGACCGCGGTGGGCGCCGCTACGTGGCCATCCGGGCTCCAGTTGTGGAAGGGGAAAATACCGCCCAACACGGCGAAGCCGAAGAAGACGAAGGGGAACCAGAAATTCTGGAATTCGGCAGAGAAGTTGGCGCCTTCCAGCGCAAGCATATCGAAAGTCTGCAGGCCGGAAGCGAAATACATGGCCAGGGCGCCTACCAGGGCAATTACTGAGCCGATGAATAAATACAAGGTCAGCTTCATCGCCGCGTATTCGCGGGTCTGCTTCCAGCCCCACAATGCGATGAGCAGATACATGGGGAAGACGGCGATCTCGTAGAAGAAGAACAGGGCGAACATGTCCAATGAAACGAATACGCCAAATACGCCGCTGGCCAGGATGAACAGGAAGGCAAAGAACTCGCGCGGCCGCTCATCGATGCGCTGCGAAATGATCACGCCGGTAAAGATGACCACGCCAGTGAGCAGCACCAGCGGAGCGGTGATGCCATCCACGCCCACATGGTAAGAGATACCCAGGGCGGGCAACCAGTCGTATTTCTCCACGAACTGGTAGCGCGGTCCGTCGGCGGCGAAACTGAAATAGACCACCAACGAAAGCAGGAAGGCAGTCAGGCCGACCGCCAGGGCAAAGCGATAGATCAGCTGCTGGTTCTTAGGCGGCAGGAAGAGCAGCACGGCGCCGGCCAGGATGGGCAGGAAGACGATGGCGCTGAGAATGTACGGAATCTGCATTAATTCACCTGAAGTAG